>CAXSIG010000205.1:1000-3433 GCA_964237255.1 uncultured Bryobacteraceae bacterium | reverse complement strand
GACACCATGTCCGGTCTCTACGCCGAGTGGGTGGAGCATGACGTTTTGCCGCTTGTCGAGAAGAACTACAACGTCAAGCTGACTAAGAATCCGAAAGGCCGCGCCACCATGGGTGGAAGCTCAGGCGCATCCGCCGCCCTGATTATGGCTTGGTACCACCCGGAGTGGTATCACCGTGTGCTTTCTTACTCCGGCACCTGGATTAACCAACAATGGCCCACGAACCCCAAAGTTCCCCACGGGGCATGGGAACTGCATGAGCACCTGATTCCCGCGACGAAACGCAAGCCGATTCGTATCTGGATGGAAGTGGGCGATCGCGACCTCTTCAACCCCAATGTCATGCGCGACAACATGCATGATTGGGTGGTCGCCAATGAAAACATGGCAAAGGTGCTGGCTGCTAAAAAGTATCACTATCAATTCGTATTCGCGAAAAACGCCGGACATACGGACCGGGCGGTGAAAGCGCAAACTTTGCCTGAGGCGCTGGAATATGTGTGGCAAGGTTACAAAATCAAAGGAAAGAAGAAGTAAATGAGAATCGCGGAAGCGCTCCTACCCGAGTTCGATCGCGAAATGGCGATCTTGCGCAAGACGCTGGACCGCTTGCCGGATGAGCATTGGGATTGGCAACCCCATGCCAAGTCAATGAAGCTCGGCCACTTGGCGAATCATCTGGCGGATATCGTCGCATGGCCAACAATTACTTTCGACCGGGACGTGCTGGACCTGAAAGACTGGGCCGTCCCCAGCGGCAAAACGCGTGAGGAAGTGCTTGCGGCATTTGACAAGAATCGCGTTGCCGGGCGTCAAGCTTTACACGATGTGCCGGACGAAACGGCAAACGGCCAGTGGAGCCTAAGCACGGAAGGCCACACCATCATGACGCTGCCGAAGATGGACGTGATCCGGACTTGGGTTCTGAACCACATGGTCCATCACCGCGCGCAAATGGGTGTCTACCTTCGATTGCTCGATATTCCAGTGCCTGGCGTTTACGGCCCGTCGGCTGACGAGATGTAGGTGGGGCGGTTGGTTTCCAGGTCCTTCCAGAAAACCGTGGTATCGCACCACGATCCGTCCGGCATCATTGCAAAACGGGGAATCGTTCCCAGCCGCGTCCACCCGCGACGCTCGTAAACGCGTTCCGCAGCGCCGTTTGCCGTATCTAGCACTAGCAATGTTCGCCCGGCGGCCTGCGCCGCTTCCTCCGCGTGCTGCATCAGCAATCCGCCGATGCCTTGCGAGCGAGCGGATCTCCTAACCAACAGCTTTGCGATGTCGGCCCGATGCGGTTGATTCGGCGGAGTTGCCCAGATCACTTGCACCGTGCCCGCCAGCTCACCATTGGTGAACGCGGCAAATAGGATTCGCGTGCCGTTCGCAACTTCGTTGCGCACCGATTCGAAAAATCGCTCGCCGTCGGCCTGTTTGAAAGGAAGTAGAAAGTTGACCGATGCGCCACCCTGAACGCAATCCACCAGCACCGCGCCAAGCGCGCTCAGATACCGATGGATCTCCGACGCATCCAGCTGGCGAACCTCAATCATGCATGAGCGGCGAAGATGATGGTGTGCCCGCCCGGCTCGCGAATCCCGATTTCGCGCATGCCATAGAACGTGGTCCGTTCCGCCATAGCGATAGGATAACCGTCCAGCCGCCGCTGAATCTCGCTCAAGTCAGGCACCTCGATGAATAAAGTGACGCCGGTCTCGGTACGCGCGGGAGCCAGGGCGGGGCAGTCCTTCCGGACGCTCTCCAAAGTTTGCAGCATCAGTTCCGCCCCATCGCTCACCACAATCGCGAAGCCGATCCGATCCCCGTCCGGGACCTCAGCCGTCTTCTCAAATCTCATCCGCCCGGTCCAGAACTCCAGGCTTTTTTCCACCTCGTCGACAATCAGCACAGCCGTAATCTTCATACTCAAACCTTACTTGCCGGCGCGTCGATTGTCTTGGAGAAAACGGCCATCGGTGCGTGGCCTGCAAACTCGCGGCAGTCGTGGATGAAATGCGCCTGATCGAAATACCCGGCATCGGCGGCGATGGCGGACCAATTTGGAGACCGCTTCTCGTGTGCCAGTTGCGTCGCCCGGCGGAATCGCAAGATGCGATTCAAGCGCGCAGGAGTTAATCCGCTCTCTTCAGCACAGCGCCGTCGAAATTGCCTCGAACTGAGGTTTGCCTGACCAGCAACATAATCCAGGCTTGCAGTCCCGTTCGAGATGACCATTGCGTGAATGGCTCGCTGCACAGGTGTTACGGTACGTTCACCCGGGATTAGCGAGCCGAGGATGCGGATCGCTTCCACGGAACTCCGTGCATCCTCTAGTTTGCTTATGGCCCGAAGCGGAACCACGCGGTCCGTAAATTCCAACGCCGAACAATGAAAGAGCGTGCCTGCGGCGCCGGGTTGAAGCCGAACGGCTGC
>CAXSIG010000205.1:0-990 GCA_964237255.1 uncultured Bryobacteraceae bacterium | reverse complement strand
AACAACTGTGCCTGGGTCATCGCCCCTACGATCCTCAATCCGTGCGCATGGTCGTAGATCATATCGACGCAGCCGTCGGGAAGTACTCTATGCCCCGGAATGGCGTCATGAGTTTCGGCAATCCAGCCGCATTCCACCCAGTCATTGGCATGCGGCAATTGCCGCTCTTCGTATCTCATCCGCTTTTTAGTATCGTAGTCACAACACACAAGCTTCACAAAAGGACCGATCCCCGTTGAACCTGGCCGTTATCGATTACGCGATCCTCGCGCTCTACTTTCTGTTTGTCCTCGGCATCGGCTGGAGGCTTCGGAAACGCGCTTCATCCTCTGGGGATTTCCTCACGGGAGGCCATAATCTTCCCGTCTGGATCACCTCGCTGGCTTTCCTCGCCGCAAATCTCGGAGCGCAAGAGGTTATCGGGATGGCGGCGTCGGGCGCCAAGTACGGCATCATGACGTCGCACTTCTACTGGATCGGCGCGGTGCCGGCAATGCTGTTCATCGGCGTGTTTATGATGCCGTTTTACTATGGCAGCCGCGCGCGGTCGGTGCCGGAATATCTGCGGCTTCGCTTCGATGAAAAGACCCGCGGCTTGAACGCGCTAACGTTTGCGATCATGACGGTGTTCTCGTCGGGCATCTCGATGTACGCGCTCGGCATTCTGTTTGAAGCGGTACTGGGTTGGAGTTTCACGGCGTCAGTATTGCTCTCAGCCACCATCGTCCTGATCTACACGTACCTTGGGGGGCTGACCAGCGCGATCTACAACGAGGTTCTGCAGTTCTTCTTAATCGTGCTCGGCTTCGCTCCGCTGGCGGCTATGTCGGTCTACAAGGCCGGAGGATGGTCCGGCCTTCAGCAGCGACTCCCGCCGGTGATGACGCATTCGTGGCAGTACCTCGGAGACGCTCACCAGAATCCGATGGGCGTGGAGATCTTCGGCTTAGTCGCGGGGTTGGGATTCGTTCTCTCCTTCGGCTATTGGTG
>CAXSIG010000204.1:6178-8395 GCA_964237255.1 uncultured Bryobacteraceae bacterium | reverse complement strand
CAAGTCGAACGCCTTTTTGTGGATCGTTCGACGCGGGACAGATGACCTGCTTGCCGTCTTGTGTTTCAGGCAAGAGCGGAACTCCGTCGTAAACCACGCTAATCTTGCTCTCCGGCACACCGCCGCCCACCAGAATAGCCGCCACGTAACGGGAGACCGCGATGAAGTGCGTGGGCCTCGCATATTTCTGCCGGGAAAGAAAGCTATTGCGGATGGGGAAAGCCACGCGCCGGGATACAACCAGTGGTCCGCGAGGAAACAATGCTGCCATTGTGTGAGCGCGCGCGTCGTGAGCATGGACCAAATCCATCTGCCGGGCCAGTTGCGGAAGACTGAGCGTACTCAGGCGACGAACCGACAACCCTTCCGATTCAGCCCGTCGATACAGCGGGCCATCGTCGTCCGCCATCAAGGTCGGTTGTTCGCCGGCATGCGACAGGGCGCGTACCAGCCGCAGAACCTGCCACTGCCCGCCTCGCATTGTGCCTCCCGTGTCGATGTGCAGCGTCCTCATGAACGCGCCTTTGCGTACTTCAGGAACGTGTATAAAGCGGCCATGTGGGCAATTGCCAGTCCGGCGAAGCCGTCTAGAAAGCCGCGCTGCAGAACATAAGCGCGGAAGAATGTCCAAGCCGGGTTCGCCAAAAGATGCAGTAGCGAAGGATGGCGGCCACGGGCTTGCAATTCTTCGGCAGCGAGCGAGGTATAGCGGTCAAGCGTGCGGAGATGCTCGCTCAGAGTGTCGCAGGTGAAATGCAGAATGGACCCATTCAGCGCGCCGGCTTCGTTGTCGATGGTGACGCTTTCGTGGACATAGTCGCCCTGCCAGCTGCCGTGCCGGCGATCGTAGAGTCGAATCTTGCGATCCGGATACCAACCGCTGTGACGAATCCATGTTCCCAGGTATTGCGCCAGACGCGGCATGGCGTACCCCGCATGCCGAAAGCCATCTTGCTTTAATGCCACTATCTCCGCTTGCAACTCCTCGCTCAAAGCTTCGTCCGCATCGAGCGATAAAATCCAGTTGTGCGATGCGCACTCGGCGGCGCGGTTCTTCTGGGCGGCGTAACCGCGCCACGGTTCTTCCATCACTTTCGCTTGCAGACGCCGCGCTACCGCGCAAGTGGCGTCCGTAGACCCACTGTCCAGGACCACGATTTCATCGCAGCAGAAGAGGCTTTCAATCGCGCGGGCGATTTTATGTTCTTCGTTCAGTGTGATGATCGTGGCACTCACCTTCGTCATCGGTCGAAGGTGGGCGTGATGGTAAAGCAGAGAAGAAAAATCGCCAAAGCAGCCCAAGCAAGTTGCAGGCGGGAGCGCCCCAACGGCGCATCGTCATAGATTGCAGGGTGCTTACGGCCGAAAAACAGAAGAAGTACCGCCCAGATAAACCATCCGTACCAACAAAAAAAACCTAGCGGAACCAGGGCCGCCATCACCAGCCGGGTAATTAGCCGGTGCCGGGCGCCGAACAGCGCATAAACTATGTGGCCGCCATCCAGTTGACCCGCGGGAAGCAGATTCAACGCTGTTGCAAACAGTGCGACCCACGCAGCGCGGACCACCGGGTGAAGATAGATGTCGGATGCGGGTACTCCAGGAAAAATCAGCATCTCGAAGAACCGAAGCAGAAGCGGCGTGCCGAGCCGAATGCTGCCGGTCGATTCGATGTTCGGGATTACTTTAGAAAGCGCAAGGCCGACCGTTACCGCCGGCAGGAGAAAGAGAAAGCCCGCGATAGGCCCGGAGATCCCGATATCGAATAGCGCGCGTTTGGAGTAGATCGCGGAGTGAATGCGAATAAACGCTCCCAGCGTTCCGGTGAATGTAGGGAAGGGAAGAAAGTAGGGCAGCGACGCGTCGGCCCGATAATACACGCAGGCCACGTAATGGCCGAACTCATGAGCTAGAAGAATGGTGACGAGCGTAAGAGAAAACGACATCCCCGACGCCAGCATTCCCGGGTGTGCCCACCATTGATAGAAGACGCTAAAATCCCGATCTACGTTGAAGAACGGAAGGTCATGGTCGAAGTTGTATTGCATCCGCGAACCGGCCGCGCAGGTGGTGATGAGCGTTGCCAGAAAGAGCAGTCCGTTTAGCCAAACACGCGCGAACCGGCGTTTCGCGCGTGGCTCATCGTCCCGCTGAAACACAACTGGCCGGGAAATCGCGGCTTCGGAATAGGCGGGAGATATCTCCAAGGATTGCACG
>CAXSIG010000204.1:3799-6168 GCA_964237255.1 uncultured Bryobacteraceae bacterium | reverse complement strand
TGAGAGAGGCAGAGCGGATTAAAGTGTCTGCAATTCCTTACCGGGTTTAAAGCGAACGGCTTTGCCGGGCGGAATGGAAACTTCGGCTCCCGTACGAGGGTTCCGGCCAATTCCGGTTTTCCGGGGCTTAACGTTGAAGACGCCGAACCCGCGGAGCTCGATGCGATCGCCGCGGCGTAGCGCATTTTTCATCTCGTTGAAAACGCGTTCCACCGCCTGCTCCGCTTTCGTCTTGGTGAGCCCGGTTTTGTTTACGACTTCGTTGATGATGTCGAGCTTGATCAATACGCCTCCGAAGCTTACAAGTCGATGATATAGTTGAGCTTACGTCTATGTCAAGCCAAGTGGACGCGACGGGATTCCGGCGCGCCTGCGCTCAGTGGGCCACAGGTATCGCCGTCGTTACGGCAACGGACAAATCCGGATTTCCTCACGGTATGACCGCGAACTCGTTCACTTCCGTGTCGCTTGAACCGCCGATGATCTTGATCTGCGTTGACTATCGGGCTGCGATCTTGCCTCTGCTCGAAACCGGCGCTAGTTTGGCGGTGAATGTGTTGGCCGAGAACCAAGCCGAAATATCCAGTCGCTTTGCGAGTCGCGTGGAAGACCGCTTCGAAAATTTGGATTGGACCATGAGCCTTGCGAACAATCCGGTGCTAGCTGGAACGTTGGCTGTTTTCGAGGGGTCGGTCGCACAAGCTGTTCCGGCTGGCGACCATCAAATTATCGTGGCGCAAGTAGACCGGGCCGAATACCGGGAAGGACGGCCGCTGATTTATTTCGAAAGCGGCTATCAGGCGCTCGGCTAATGAACGCCGACGGCTTGGTGGTCGCCTGCAAACACGAACTGCAGATTGCCATGGCTATCGAATGGCAAATGTGCCGGGTCCGATAACACTTCAATTGCCTGGTTCTTCTCGACCTCCGAACGCAGATTCTCGCTTAACATCGCGAAATTGATTTCGAGAGAATTTTTTACCCAACATATGCGGAGTTGGCTGAGATCGGTCAGTCCTACAGTTGGCGCCATTCGCTCCAGGCATTCGCGGTCTGTCGTGTAGTGAAGTGGCGTTTGTACCGCGCGTGGCGTGGAGGCCGTTAGCGAATTAATCTGGGTCGGGTTCCAATCGATCTTATCCAGCAGGCGATTCGAGATTACGTCCGCCATCCCCAGTCCCACGCCATTCCCATAGCTATTCGGGTGCAGATCGCGAACGAACACGCGATTGAACTTGGGGGTATTCGGCCAAGGATTATACTCGCCGTTCACGCCGCGGTTCACCACCTTAGTGTCCATGCCCGCACCGCTGATCGGCTTTCCAATCTGGTCCAGGATCAGGATGTGCGCACTGACGGGGAGATGACCCATCCAGGACTTTACGCGAGCAAGCAGTTCTTCCTCGCGCTGCTCCATTTCGCCGACGGGGACGGCGGTGAGTTGCGCCGTGTTGTGATTCGCGTCTTCCAGAATAGCCAAGCCTCCAAGAATCTTGCCGCTCTTCAGCACTTGTCGACCGATTGACCGAATGACATGTTCTAGACCGAGATTGTAGGCGTACGTGTGGTATCGCTGAGCGCCGTGAAATTTGCCCAAGCCGATTGCCATCATCTTGTACAAACCGCTTTCAATCTTCCCGGCGAAATCCGTGTGCCATTTTACACGGCCCACCAGCATGACGCCGTCCGCCTCAAAGGCATGACGATCCATAAAGGATTCGATCCCGTCGGCACTTTGGCCGAGCGAGACGACTTCGAGCGAACTCAGAATGGGACAACCGACCGTTTCCTCGATAATCCCGTAATGCGCCAGCACATCGGCCTGTCCCTCTGCGGATGCGGCGCCGTGACTCCCCATAGCCGGAAAGATAAACGGCTTCATGCCGGCATCTTTCCAAAACGCTACGACGGCGCGAACGATAGTCGTGATATTCGCGATCCCGCGGCTTCCTACGCCAATGGCAATCCGGGAACCCGGAGCGAGCGTTGTTTGAAACTGCGCTTGCGACAGTTCACGCCGAACCTCATCGGGAATGTTGTGGAGTCGTCGATCCGGAAAGTTCTGTCGGATCATGAACATGCGAGGAAGCTGCATGACGAAATTATAACGTCAGTTCTTCCAGCCTTCGGCTAGGAAGGAGGCGTACTCGTCCGATGCGAACAATTCAACTGCGAAGTCGCGGGACGAGATCTTTTCATAAGAATGCATGGTCCGGTAACACATGAAAAGATAATCCGCAAAGCGTTGATATGTTTCGAGAAACTTCGGGCACAGGATTTCCTGCGGCGGCGGATGATCGAACATGCTGTTCAGCCCGGCCGCGCGGGGGAAAATCGACTTGGGATCGTGAATTCCCCCACTTTTCAAT
>CAXSIG010000204.1:0-3789 GCA_964237255.1 uncultured Bryobacteraceae bacterium | reverse complement strand
TTCGTGACCAGAGCGGCCGGAGGGCTCTCTACGACGAGAGTTACGAAGCTCTGCTGCCGGAGTGCTTGTGCATGAAGTTTCGGATGGCGCGTGGCGAAATCGAGACACTGCTCGGCCCATCGCTGAAGATCCCGCCCGATGTAAATCAACATTTTCAATTCCTGGTATTTGCCGGCCAAGACGGAGTGCATCAGTTTTTCCCGATCATGCTCGACATCCGGGAAGACTCCGTTCAGGATCATCTGCGCGCGCGAGCCTTCCAGCAACCGATCCGGTCCCTTCTCGCTGGTAAATGGATGAAGAATTAGCGGCGGCAGTTTCCAAACGTTTTGCCGCACTTCCTCGCGGGTTCCCGACCACGCCAGTGTTTGTTCCACAACTACATATCGGCATGGCGGCGAGAAAAGTGTAGGGCGGCTATCGTGGTCAAGTCTTTCGCGGGAACATTAGCCTGATGAAAACGTTTCTTATTCTTGCGGCGACGCTCGCCTTCACCACCCCTGTGTTGGCTTTTGACTGCTTGTCCATGCCTGGGTCAATCCGTGAGAGGATGCCGAACCCTAAAGATTTGCGCACGGCGGTGTTCATTGGACAAGTACGTAAACTTGACGCCCCCAACAGCTTGGCTTTCATCTATGTCACGGAAACGTTCACCGGTCCTTTGCCGGGAAAATTGGTTGAAGTGGAAGGAAGGGCGGCGGAGTCAGTCCGCTACGTCCAGGGTCACACGTACCTCGTCGAGGCGTTTCGCGCTGGACCCGACGAACCATGGACAACGTCCACCTGCTCACACACACAGCCGCTAAACAAAGCTGCGGACGACCTAGTCGCCCTGCGTGCTTGGAAAAATGGGCGGAGAGTCCCGTGTAACGTTGCTGGTCTGCTCTGGGGGCGCGATGGTTCGGAGCATCGGTCCGGCATTGGAGTTCGATTGTTTGGGAAAAACAAGACTCTTCTCGCAATCACCGATCGTAGCGGGCACTTTGTTTTTAATGATGTTCCAGCGGGTAGGTATAGGATGATGTCAAACGGGTGGACACCGCAACCAATTGAGATTACAGGTGACCTTTGTCCCAGTGCCGACCTTTTTATGGCGAATTAGTAAAAACCGAGCAAGATAGCTATTTGACGCCCGGGAACGCCAACTTCACTTCGCAGCCGCAGTCTTCCCCTGCATTCTTAGCGGTCTTTTGATATTCGATCTCGTAATCGATGATGCGCTTCAACTCGTTAAAGTCCACAGCGCCAACCATTTTCCGGCCGTTCACAAAAAGCGTTGGAGTCGATTGAATATGTACCGCGTTGCCCATCGCCAGCGACTGTTCGACCGCATCGACAACAGGCTTCGAACTAATTGCGCTTTTCAGTTGAAGAACGTCGATGTCTTTTCCTCGCGCCCAATCGAAAACTTTGTTCTCTAAAGTTTCCGGCGTGACTTCCGCTTGATGTTCGAAGATCCAGTCGTGAAAATCCCAGAACGCATCGGGCTTTAATTTGAAAATTGCCTGGCCCATCAGTGCGGCTGGTTTTGCCCAAGGGTGAATCGATTCCAAAGGATAGTCCATAAAGTAAAGCCGGACCTCCTTGGGATATGCCTTTATCAAGTTCTCACGAATCGCTTTCGCTTCTTCCTTGCAGAAGTGACATTGAAAGTCGCTGAACTCCACAATCACCACACTCGCCCCGGGCGTGCCCAGGCTCGGACGAAACTCGGTTCGCAGCTTGTTGAGGTCGTCCTGGAAAGGGTTCTTGTCAATATCGAAAACCGATCCCCGAACAATCTTCTTACCGTCTTTCGAAATGTAGAAGACTTCGTCCTGGCTGGCTTTTCCCTGTGACGCTCGAACGTTGACCTCATCGTATCCGGGCATCGGTCCCGGTTTCGGGTCACCGATCTGCATCTGGATCGTCGTAGGCCAAACAAAAAGATGGCGGACGTAATCTTCGAACGCTGCCTTGTTGAATGCCTTTTGCGCCACCGGCTTCTTCGTAGGTGGCGCCGCGAACCCAACACCGCAGAGTAATAAGGCTAAAACGATTCTCATTACATCACCGGTCCAATTCGCCACGGAACAAATTCTTTATGACCCAACTTTTCAGCCTTGGTCCTTTCGCCGGATGCTACGCGCAGCACCGCGTCGAAAATCTCCTGCCCCACTTCGCGTACGGAGCGTTCCCCATCCGCGATTAGACCCGCATTGATGTCCATGTTTTCCGTCATCCTGTCATACGTAAACGTGTTGCTGGCCACCTTGATGACAGGCACCGAAGGAAAGCCGATTGCACTGCCACGGCCGGTCGTAAAGCAGATCACGTTGCATCCTCCGGCAGCCAAACCCGTAAGCGATACGGGATCGTAACCCGGCGTGTCCATGAAGTTAAACCCGGGCGTATGGATTCGCTCGGCGTACGCGATGGCATCGGTAAGTGTAGACGTGCCGCCCTTCGCAACGGCTCCTAACGATTTTTCCAAAATGTTCGTGAGACCGCCCGCTTTGTTTCCCGGCGAGGGATTGTCGTCAAAGCTGCCGCCAAAGCGATTCAGGTAAGCCTTGTAACCTTTGACGAAGCCAAGCAACTTGTCGGCAACTTCACGATTCCTCGCGCGTTCCACCAGCAGATGTTCGGCTCCGAAAATTTCCGTTGTCTCGGCCAACACAGCAGTCGCTCCAATCTCCGCCAGTAGGTCCGAGCAGTACCCCAGCGCAGGATTTGCGGTAATGCCGGAGAATGAATCCGATCCGCCGCAATTCAAGCCGAGCACGATTTTCGATGCCGGTAATTCCGTTCTGCGTTCGGCAGCCGCTTGATCCATCAACTGTGCGATCTCTCGTCTAGCGGCTTTCACCGCAGCGCTGGTACCCCCGCTGTTCTGCACCGTGAGACCGACTAACCGCGTTGAGCGAGGCGCGTTCGGACCTAGATAGTGTTCAATCTGATTCACCTCGCAACCCAAACCCATCACCACCGCCGCCGCGATATTCGGATGCGACAACACTCCGGCAAGCGTGCGCTGCAACTGTTCGGTATCGGGACCGATCGACATCCCGCAGCCTTCACCGTGGGGAAATGCCACCACGCCGTCGATGCCGGGCGGAAGCGAGCGTGGGTCGAAGCTTTCGGCGATCAGTTCTGAAGTATGCGCGGCGCAATTGCTGGCGGCGACTACTGCAATGAAATTGCGCGTACCGGCACGTCCGTCCTCGCGCGCGAAGCCGAGAAACGTCGGCATATTGCGCGGAGGAGCAGGGAAGGGTACATCGCGCTCCGGGTAGTGGTAATCGAACTCGGTTTCCTTGAATGACAGGTTGTGTACGTGAATGTGTTGACCCGGTTCGATCGCGAACTTCGCGCGTCCGATGTTTTGACCGTATCGTCGAACGACATCTCCCGCGCCGATTCGCTCCAGCGCGATTTTGTGACCGGCTGGAACATTGTCGTGAACGGTAACGGTCCGTCCTTCGATGCGGAGAATCGTTCCCGGTGACAGCGACACACGAGCGACCGCAACGTTGTCAGTGGAATGAAGATGAACGGCGGAGTTTTCAGCCGTGGGAATTCAGTGACCTGCTCGCCGCCGTGAACGTAGATCTTCCCATCGGGAGCCGCGTGAATCCATAATCCAGCGCCGTTCGGGGGAACTGGAATATCTGCGGGGCCATCCACTATAGTGAAGCCTTCCTTTTGAGCATCGGGAGCCACCTTCCCGATATGCATGTGTCCGTGGCACTGGGTCCGCCTCTCCTCGCCGTTATAAGCGATACCCCAATCGTTCCCCCAGAGTTCTTT
>CAXSIG010000203.1:6779-8407 GCA_964237255.1 uncultured Bryobacteraceae bacterium | reverse complement strand
ACGGAGTGCTCCAACTTGCCGGAATGCACGTCGACGTCGGCAGCGATCCCGAGCGCCATCTGCACGTCTTCTTCGTTGGCGATGGCGACATCGACGTGTTCCATGAGGAGGCGCATCACCTCGGCGGGTTGTTTGCCGTACTTCCATAGGTTCTTGCGGTAGTTCAAGTCGCAGGAAACTGTGAGGCCCATGCGCTTCGCTTCTTTGACGCTTTCTAAGCTCAGTTCAGCGCAGGATGCACTGATCGCGGGTGTAATGCCGCTGATGTGAAACCATTTCGCGCCGGAGAACGCCTGGTTCCAGTCGATATCGCCCGGTTTTGCCAAGGAGATGGAGGAAAAATCACGGTCGTAAACCACCTTCGAAGCGCGCTGGTTCGCGCCAGCCTCCACGTAGTAGACCCCAACACGTCCTTTGGCTCGTTTGATGGACTTAGTTTCCACGCCGAACTTTCTCATTTCGGCGACGATTGCGTCCGCGATCGGGTTCTCCGGCAGCACGGTGACATACGAAGCCGGGATGCCGAACCCGGAAACAGTGACGGCAACGTTCGCCTCTCCTCCTCCAAACGTGGCCACGAACTGCGGGCTCTGGAGAAAGCGCTCAAAGCCGGGGGGCGCGAGGCGCAACATGATTTCACCAAACGTGACAACTTGACTGTTCATAATTTCCGATTAGCGATTGATGGAGGCTACTACATCGACGGCAAAACTGGCGTCTACGGAAGGCAAGCCTTCGAACGGTAACAGCGTAGACGGCGGCAACAGCGCGGGATCGAAAAACTCCAGGCGGATCTTCTTCACCTGCTCGCCAATGGACGGTGACAGGGGGTAAAAATTCGCCTGGGCAACTGTCTTGGTGGAGGCCCCTAACGGCTCCAGAGCTTTTTCGATTCGCTGAAAGGCCAGCCGGGCGTCCTTGTCATCGAAGCCAAATGCCACTTGCGTTCCGGTAAACGCGACGCGCGGAGCTAACACAGCGGTGGCTTCGTTCCCGTTCAGCTTGAAATCACGCTGCGGGAGGCTGGCAGTCGCATCGCAGACTACGGCGGTTCGCGCCGCGGAACGTTGGACTACGACAACATCAACCGCAGCTTGCGGGTAATGCCCCATTACCGCCAATTGTACTTGAGGCGAATCCGTAAGGACGCTGGTCAAACAGGTAACCCGAAGCGGAGGAGCTCCGTTTAGCACGCGATCTAAGCTCGCCAACGCCTGCCGGGCTAACGGCAAGGTAGGCTCGAACGGTTTCGGTACGGAGGCTTCCTGGCCGCCGGTAAACATCAAGCCACCGGGATTGGTTTCCTTGCGCGAAGAGGAGATGGATTCCAGGAGCACCTGAGCCCCTTCCATGGGTAAGCTTCCCACTTGGACGACGCTGACTACGGGAAGCGGCATTTTTTTCTCCGTAAGAATTTCGCTTACCAGAGCCGGTACCCGACGCATGTCGCCGGTTCCCGCAACGAATGCTCTCACTTTCACGAACGTCGCTCCGGAGTTTAGCTTCAGGAGCGCTTTCATGCCGTCCCGAATTTGTTGGGACAGCAAACCTTTGGAGGACAACGGCGAGACATGAAACACCAGACTACGCGTTTCCGCGGCGACGGCGGATGGCGGATCTTTCGGTAA
>CAXSIG010000203.1:0-6768 GCA_964237255.1 uncultured Bryobacteraceae bacterium | reverse complement strand
CTTGCCCGCTACGCACCAGGCAGCGATAGATCCGAGAACCAGAAGAACAATCAGCACCCTCCGCATGTCTTCATACTACTGGGTACCGCAAGGCATAGTTGCTTCTGAAAGGATCATTGTGAGAAAACATACTCGGGAGTGCGAGTCTTTCGTAATATGTTCGGGTTTACCGAACATCGATCCTCCTCGCAGGAGAGAGAATTGCTTAAGGACTCGCACCGCAGGAAAAGGATTATGAGAAACGAAGCCACAATTCGCGTTTCCGTTCTAGCGCTCACTTGCTGTTTTTGCGTGCTGGCGCAGGTGCCATCCGACGCAGCAGTAGAGGTGATTCCCGTTGAGCCGATCTTACCTGTCGCGCAGGATGTCCGGATGCTGGGAATTCTCCCGACGTATTTAGTCGTCGAAGATTCGTCGCACGGTGTTCAGGCTCTCACAACGAAACAGAAGTTCGGTTTGTTTTTGCGTGAAACAACCGATCCTTCTACATTTGCTGCTGCGGGATTGGCGGCGGCCTTGTCGCAATCCGGAAACAGTACACCGAAATACGGAGTTGGCGCCGGACCGATGGGCCAGCGTTTAGGCGCCGCTTATGCCGAGATCGCTGTCGGGAATTTCTTGAGCGATGCTGTGTTTGCTTCGGCCTTCCACCAGGATCCGCGCTATTACCGGATGGGATCCGGTCATTCTATTCTGCGCCGGACGGCATATTCACTCTCCCGAATTGTGATTACCCGGAACGATAGCGGGCACAGTACGCTGAACATATCAGGACTGTTAGGCACGGCATTTGCCATCGGTCTTTCAAACGCCTATTACCCTAGCGTGAACGTAAATGCTCCCACCGTAGGTTCGCACTTCGCCAGCAACGCGCTTGGCGCGAGTTTTGGGAATTTAATCCCGGAATTTTGGCCTGACCTAAGACAGAAATTCGCCCGCCGCCATCATAGTGTGGATTAGCTGTTCGGAGTGTTGATCAAAGCTAACCGACTTCGGATCTGGTTCATCACTTCGGTCGGCAGGAATGGCTTCCTTAGCACCGGGAAATCGTGCTCCTCGCAAATAGCTTCATCCTCTGCCGGCAGAATAGACCCTGTCATCATGATGACGTGCATTTTCGGCGCTCGCAGGCGTAATTGAACACCTAGTTCCACGCCATTTCCGTCAGGAAGCATGTAGTCGAGAAGCGCCGCATTCGGCATTCGTTCCTCCACGATCCGTTGCGCTTCGCCGGCGTTTTCCGCAGTCAGCAATTCCCATCCGGCTTCAGCCATGAGCCGCTCAAGAAAGTGGAGCAGATCGCGATTGTCATCGACCAGCAGCACGGTTGGGTTCGCGGGAGCATTTGCTTCGTTTCTTCCGGCCGATCGGATTAGAAGTTTTTCCCGGTCGGGTGAGATTTCGACCCGAACGCGTGCGCCGCTGTCAATCTGCCCGGTCGCGACCATGGTCGCTAAGGGTTGAGTTAGATTGCGATGAATGGTTCGATTCAGCTCCCGAGCTCCGTATTCCGTGCTGGTTCCCTTTTCGATAAACCATTGCCGGGTTTCGTAAGGGACTTCGATTTGGAAGCATCGTGTGCCGAGACGCGTGTTTACATGGGTTTGGAGCGCCGTAATCTGATGATCCACAATCTGGCTCAGACTCTCCGGGGTGAGGGGCTGGTACGTGATTACGCAATCGATCCGATTGACGAATTCCGGAGAGAACTTTTTGCGCACCGCTACCAGCGCGATGTTCTGAAGCTTGCTTGTTAGATCTGTGACTAACGAGCCGACTCCGGCGCCGAAGCCGAAATCCGGCTTCAATTCCTTCATCATTTCCCGAGCGCCCAGATTGCTGGTCAGAAACACCAAACTTTTATCGAAATTAACCGTGCTGTTGTCGCCTAGGCGAAGCAGTCCCTTGTCCAGTACGCCCAAAAGCAGGCGCGTCAGGGACGGGGCGGCCTTTTCGATTTCGTCGAAAAGCACGAGCGATAGCGCGCTGTTGTCGCTGGTAACGCTTGTCAGCTTTTGTTGGCTGAGCATCGGTTGCGTCTCGCGATGACCCAGATATCCGGGAGGAGCGCCGATCAGTTTTGCGACTTCATGCTCCATTTGGAATTCACCGCAATCGATTTTGAGTACCTGCTTCGAGCTTCCGTGAAGCACTTCAGCCAGCGCTTCCACCGTTCGCGTTTTTCCAGTTCCTGTTGGGCCAAGTAGCAGGAAGACGCCTACCGGCCTCCCCTCCGGTGATAATCCAGCCTGGAACATCTGAATATACGGAACGATCACGCCCGTAGCGGCCGGCTGGCCCACCACTTTGCGCGAAAGCACCGAAGTCAGGTTCTCGATTGTATTTGTCGCGTTCTTTTTGGCGCGCCCGCCCTGTCCCGTGGTTTTTTTTCCGTCCACCATGTTGCTGGCCATAGTATTACCACGTGCTCTCGGCATAATAGTCGACTCAGGACCCTAATTCGGGCGAATTACCGTGTGCGGCGATTGACTTTTTGCCGTTAGGAATGAATGAATTGCGTGCGAAATGCGGTCGCAAGCGTGTCCATCTCCGTAAGGATTGTGAACGCGTGACATGCGCTCCCGCTCTTCGGGATGTTCCAGCAGGTTGCCGGCTTCGCTTTCGATACGCGCAGGATCCGTTCCAACCAGACGCACCGTACCTGCGGCAACGGCTTCCGGCCGCTCCGTTTTATCCCGCATCACAAGGATGGGCTTACCGAGCGACGGACCTTCTTCCTGCACCCCCCCGGAATCTGTCAATAGCAGCGTGGCGCGACCCATCAAGTCGACAAAAGGAACGTAGTCCAAAGGCTCGATTAGAGTGACATTGTCGGACCCGGCAAGGAGTCGCTCCACGGGCCCGGTCACGTTGGGATTTCGATGAACGGGATAGATGACCTGAACGTCATTCCGTAGAGCGATGCGGCGGATGCCCTCGCAAATTCCCTCAAACCCGGGTCCGAAGCTTTCTCGCCGGTGTGCGGTGATTAAAACAATCTTTTTTCCCGGACGGACAAATGGCGGCGGGCCGGAAGCTTGGCGATCTAACCGACTCCGTACGCTTAACACCGCGTCGATCCCTGTGTTGCCGGTAACGAAGACAGTCTCCGGACGAACCCCTTCCCGTTCCAGGTTTTCAGCCGCCCCGCGCGTCGGAGCGAAGTGGAGGGCGGCGATCCGTCCGGTAAGCACGCGATTCATTTCCTCGGGAAACGGCTGATGTATATCGCCGGTGCGCAAACCAGCTTCCACGTGGGCTACGGGAACATTTTGATAAAACGAAGCCAACCCGCCGCAGAGCGTTGTTGTGGTATCTCCCTGCACGATCGTTAAATCGGGACGGGCTACTGCGAAAACCGGCTCTAACGCCGACATCATTCTCCCTGTAATTTGGGAGAGAGTTTGGCCGGGCTGCATCAGATCCAGATCGTAATCGGCGTGGACGGCAAACGCTCCTAGCACCTGATCCAGCATGCCGCGGTGTTGCGCGGTAACGCAGACTTGGACTTGGAAATTTGCAGGTTCCTCCTGGAGGCGAAGTACAAGAGGGCAAAGCTTGATGGCTTCGGGTCGGGTACCGAAAACGAACAGAATCCTGTTCACTAAGAAAAGCCGGGAGGCCCGGACTAGCGGTGCCGGAAAGTAATACGGCCCTTCGTCAGATCGTACGGAGAGAGTTCCATGGTGACCCGGTCACCAGCAAGAACGCGGATGCGGTTGCGGCGAAGTCTGCCGGCTAAGTGCGCTAGCACCACTTTGTCATGTTCCAGCTGCACGCTGAACAGGCCGCTCGGAAATTTTTCCAGGATGGTACCGGTTACTTCAATGCTGTCTTCTTTACTCAATCAAAAACCCTCTTATTCTTAAAAACAAAAAAGCTCGAAGCGGCGGCGCATGGCTGCTCCTGCCTCTTCGAGCTGACGAATCGTTCGCTTGCGTGAAGCTGAATTCTTGAGAATACCAATCGCTAAAGAGAGTATACCGCGCGATTAAGCATGCGGGCATTACGCATGCGTGACATTACCCGTGTGGAGCTTTGCCAACGACCTTCATCGCCTTCTCATCCCAATATAGGACACGGCCTTCGCGGTAGCTTTGAACCGCCATGCTGATGGTGACCTGGGCGTGAAGCGCGGTGTCCACATCGAGCACCGGCTTTTCCCGGGACCGCATGCAGTCGAGGAAGTTACCGATATGCGTTTGCATGGCATCCTTCTCATCTACAGGGATGATAATACGGTCCGATCCGAACTTCGACTTATAAGCATCGGAAATCACGCCTTTTTCCGGGAGGACCGTAATGTGGTCCGTGTGCCCTTCAAACTGCCCATTGTCCACCATGATCACCGTGCCCTCGTGGCCGCGGATCAAGCCGGGAATGTGCTCCGAGTTGGCCATGCTGGAACTCAGAATCAAAGAGTGCCCTTTGGGATAGTCCGCCATTACGTTAAAGGTATCCGGCACTTCGCGCTCGTCTTTGAAGATGTAAATGCCGCCCATGGCGGAAACACGCGAGGGGAACTGCGGCTCGCTCCAGCAGATATTAAGTGGCGCGACCACGTGAAAGAACAGATCGGTAGCTATCCCGCCGGAGTAATCCCAGTACTTGCGAAAGCGGAAGTAACGGTCTGCGTCGTAGGAACGCTTGGGAGCGGAGCCGAGCCACATTTTCCAATCTAGGTAATTTTCACCCTTGCCATCGGGACCAGCGGCAGCGTCAATCGGGTAATTCCACTCGCCCTTGATGGAGTTGCGATGATACGAACCCTGGCTCGAAATCATTTGGCCGATCATTCCGTCGGCAATCGCTTTCTTTGCCTTATGCCATTGATCAGCCGACGTGGTCTGACTGCCAACCTGGAGTACGCGCTTCGTTTCGCGAACGGTGGCGGAGAGCTGTTTCGCCTCCTCGATGGTGTGCGTCATCGGCTTTTCACAATAGACGTCTTTGCCGGCGTCCATCGCTTCAAGGGCAACCTTGGCGTGCCAGTGGTCGGGGGTCGCGACAACTACCGCGTCGATATCTTTGCGGGCGATCAGTTCGCGAAAGTCGAGGTAACCGTCGCACTTGTAGAGATCGGCGGCGGCTTTCTTTCGCTTTTCGTAAACGTCGGCAACGGCGACGAGCTTACAAGCGCCGTCGTGGTCCGTGCCGTATTTGGTGAACTGCCGGGCGAGATAGCTGCCGCGTCCTCCGACACCCACGATGCCGATATTAATTTTGTCGTTTGCGCCCAAAACGCGTCCAGACGTTTTGCCGGAGGCTTTTCCGCTGCCCAAGAGTTGCTTGCCCAAGCCCAATGCGGCCCCTGCGCCGGCTGCAGATACCAAGAATTCGCGACGTTCCATTTCGAGATCAGTATACGCCGTTTTTGGTTAAGCGGCGGACGCGGCCTCTACTACCTTCGGCTTTTCTTGTTTGGTTTCGTGATAATCGTCTTCCGTATTCACGCTCCAAATGTTGTGCTTGTCTTCGCGGCCTTCGATGATGTTGTCCACCGACATCATGGCCGTCAACATAGAGTGATCCTGGTTGTTGTACTTGTGCATGCCATTGCGGCCGACCAAGTACATGTTCACGAACCGATCCAGGTGTTCCTGGATTTCTCCAAATTTATCGTAGGTACCGAAATAGGCGGGATAGGTTTTCGGAACACGGATCACGGTAGCGTCGAGGACATCGGACGAATCGATAATTCCAATTTTTTCCAACTCTTGTTTCGCCAGTTCAATCATCTTCTCTTCCGTGAGCTTCCAGATCGGGTCTGTGTCGTAGCAGAAGTATTCCAGGCCCACCCAGACATTCGATTGATCGGCGACCAGGTAGGGACTCCAGTTATTGAATATCTGGAGACGTCCCACCTGTACATCGGGCTCCTGCACGTAGATCCAGTTATCCTGGATCGGCGAACCATCCGCTTCTGTAATTTTCAGCTTTTTGAGCAGCAGGCCAACGGTGATGAAATCGCGATACACCAACCCGTCGCTAATGGCGCGGATGTGAGCGGGAGCGCCGACATCGAGCGCATTGATCAACTCTCGAACCGGCATTGTGGAGAAAAAATAATCGCCGGCAAACGTCTGCCGTTCACCAGTTTTCCGGTTGCGCGCTTCGACCCCTGTGACACGGTCGCCGGAGGTGATAATTCGTTCCACCAACCAAGAAGTCAGGACCTTTCCACCGCGTTCCGTGACCTTTTTCGCCACCTCTTCCCACATTTGACCCGGCCCGTATTTCGGATACATAAACTGCTCAATCAACGAGGTCTCAACGTCCTTTTGAGAGAGATCGGCGGGCTTCTTCTCTTTTGTAGCTTGTTTTGCGAGATGTTGCAAGGTTTTCAGGATCGAGAGGCCCTTGATCCGCTGCGCACCCCACGCGGCGCTGATCTCCTTACAAGGGACACCCCACACTTTTTCGGTGTAGCTCTTAAAGAACGTTAAGTACAGTTCGCGACCGAAGCGATTGATGAAGAACTGCTCCAGATTTTGCTCGTTCTTGATAGGGAACAGCATGCTCCACATGTAGCTTGTGCCGATACGGGCCATTTTCGCCGGACCGAGTTTCGAGATTGTGTCGCCCGATAGCTTGATGGGGTAATCGAAAAACTGGCGTAGAAAATAGATGCGGCTCTTGCGTTTGCGAACCAGCATCACGGCATCCGTGGTAGCAGGATTCGGTCCTGCGCCCGAGCCATCGATGGTTCTCGTCTTTTGCTGATAGCTTATGGATTGTGAGCCGGTTGTGGCTTGCAACGGCATGATC
>CAXSIG010000202.1:0-8480 GCA_964237255.1 uncultured Bryobacteraceae bacterium | reverse complement strand
ACAAAAGCGTCGCCCCTTCAACCCAGCTGAATTTGGCTTCGTTTCGCAACCCGCTTTCGTCGAAATCTACTTTCGGCGGCAAGACGCCCTCCGGTACGGAATTCTTCCTCAAATCGCCGCTCAAGAGTGATGCCGGAGCGACTGTTTACCCCAAAATTTGGCATTTACCGGCTCCAATATCGACGCGCTGCTTACTGCAAACCAAAACTGCGCCTTAACGGCGAAACCTGGGCTCCTGATTCCATCTAGCCGCGACTCCGCACGCTAGTGCGTTTGACAAAGACAGGCGGAAACAGTCACCATGCGTAAAACCCAAAATCGCCAGGAGCTCCAACTCTCGCCATGCAAATCCTCAGGAATCGTACCTGCCTTATCTTCTTCGCTGCGCTTATTTCAACCTGCTTCGCTTACGGGCAAAGCAAGAAAGTGAAAACTGCCGCGGCGCCCGTCGCCGTGCCTCAGAAAGTGGACGAGGAATACACGAAGCTCATCAAGGAATATCTTAACGATCCCCGTATCACGTCGGAGTTGGTGGATCATATGCCCGCCTCGGACACCGTGCCTTCGCCGCTTAAGTTCCTGGGACGCATTCCCGGCAAACCCGATGAACTGACTTACGCGAAGGACATCAATCGCTACTATGAGGCTCTCGCGAAAGCATCGCCCCGCGCCAAGTTCTGGAAGCTGGGCACTTCGGAAGAAGGACGCGAACAGGTCGTTCTGGCCATTGCGGACGAAGCCACCATCAAGTCGCTCGACAAATATAAGGCGGAGCTTGCCGCGTTGGGCGACCCGCGTACCACCAGCGAAGAGCGTGCCAGACAGATCATCAAGACCGGTAAGCCGATTTATTGGGCGAACAGCGGTATCCACTCGCCCGAGACCGGCGGGCCGGAGATGCTGATCGAATTGGCCTATCGCTTGATTATCGAAGAGACCCCTTTTATTCAGGCAATCCGCAACAACACCATCACGTTCATTACTCCTGTAATCGAGGTGGACGGCCGTGAGAAGCAGGTCGACACCTGGTATTACGGCAAAGAAACAGGTAAGACGCGCCCGCCCCTTATGTATTGGGGCAAGTATGTCCAGCACGATAACAATCGCGACGGCATGGGCCAGGCGCTCAAGATCACGCAGAACATGATGAAGGGAATTCTCGAATGGCATCCCACCGTATTTCACGATCTGCATGAGGCTCAGTCTTATCTGTATGTCTCGACGGGCACGGGTCCCTACAATGAATCCCTCGACCCGATTCAGATCAATGAATGGTGGCTGCTGGCCGAGACGGAAGTCATGGAGATGGCGAAACGCGGCGTGCCCGGCGTGTGGACGTATGGTTTCTACGACGGTTGGGTTCCCAACTATCTTTTCTGGATGGCGTTGACGCACAACTCGTTCGGGCGCTTTTATGAAGTCCAGAGTTATGGTCCCGCCGTACAGGAGCGGCTCCAGCTTCCGGCGACGACCACCAGCCGCGAATGGTACCGCCCGAATCCGCCACTACCCTCAATCAAGTGGGGACCGCGCAACAACACCAACATTCAGGAATCGGGAATCCTGCTCGCCATGCATAAGGTGGCCGTCGACAAAGAACTCTACCTGGAAAACTACTGGCTGAAAAACAAGCGGCAGGTTGACAAGGGTAAGAACGGCCCTGTCTATGCGTGGGTACTTCCAGCCGGACAGCATTCGCGTGAGAACGTCGCCGACATGGTGAATGAACTGCGCGCCCAGGGTTTGGAGATCAGCAAAGCGAGTGGCGATTTTAAAGCTGGAACTTCCAGCATCGCGGCCGGAGATTACGTGATCCGGGCCGACCAACCGTATCGAATTCTAGCGGACATGTACTTCGCGGTGCAGAATTATCCGACCGCGAATCCACGCCCGTATGACGACACCGGCTGGACCATGCAGTATCTTCGCAATTTGAAACTGCTCACGGTCACCGATAAAGCGGTACTCACCGCGCCGATGACGCTGCTGACCGCCGACGCCAAAGCGACCGGCGGAATTGACGGCAGCGGCAATACGCTGATTTTGGATCACACCGGGGACAACGTCCTGATGGGCTTCCGGTTTAAAAACGCCGGGATTAAGATGATGGCCGCCGAAGACGACTTCGAAGCTGGTGGACGCAAGTTCAAAGCCGGCGCCTTCATTATTCCGGACGCGAATCGCTCGGTGCTGGAGCCGCAACTCAGCAATCTGGGACTCCGCGCGCTGGCAGTGACCGCCACCCCGCCCGTAAAATCGCACTCTCTCGATGTTCCACGCATCGGCTATATCCATTCGTGGGCGCGTACGCAGGACGAAGGCTGGACGCGCCTGGCGCTCGACCATTACGGCGTTCCGTTCACCTACTTTGCCGACCAGAAGCTGAAGGAAGGTAATCTGCGCGCGAAGTACGACGTGCTGATTTTTCCGCACGTGGGCGGCACTCCCCAATCGCAAATCGCCGGCGTTCCGATGACCGGTAAGGATCCGATTCCCTATAAGAAAACCAAGCTGACGCCAAACCTGGGAGCCATCGACGAAAGCGACGATATCCGTGGGGGCATGGGTATCGAAGGACTTGCCGAGTTGACGAAGTTCGTCCAACAGGGTGGAACCTTGATCGCGGACGGCTCGACGGCCGGTATGTTGGCCGAGCTTGGCGCGGCAGGCGGAGTGACGGTAGAACATCCGGCGGCGCTCTTCGCTCGGGGGTCGATTCTTCGTGGCATGTTGCGCGATGCCAAGAGCCCGATCCTGTACGGTTTCGATCAGAAAGACATGCCGGTTTACTTCAATCAAGACCCGGTGCTGAACGTACCTGGTGCGGGTCCGTTGGGAGCTTTTGGGCAGGGCGGTGGTGGCGGTGGTTTTGGACGCGCGGTGGATTTCGGGCAGAGTCAAAACGTCACGCCAATGGCGGTTCCGTTACGCGTGTCGCCTCTCGATCCGGCCGCGCCGGCAGATCCGGCGCTAACAGCGGATGGTGGACGCCGAGGGGCAGAGTCTGCTAGTGGCGGTGGAGGCGGCCGTGGCCGCGGAGGTCGTGGAGGCCCGGCGCAAACCGAAGAAGCCGCCCGTCCACGTGTGGTCATAGCCTTCCCAGGCAACGCGACTGAGATGCTGCTTTCCGGTACCCTAGCCGGTGGGGAAAGCGTTGCGAATCGAGCGCTGGTCACCGACGTTCCGGTCGGCAAGGGTCATATGGTGCTTTTCGCCATGCGTCCGTTCTGGCGCTGGCAGACGCAGGGCGCGTATTTCCTTGGCTTCAATGCGATTCTCAACTGGAATCATTTGGATGCCGGTCTACCGGCTCCCGCAGCGGCTGGTGCCGTTTCGAGCGGCAGCGGGAACTAACGCGCGGCTCTTTCTAAACGACGGAGTTGATACGTATGATGCCGAAGATGTGCGGAGACGAAACGAAGCGCCCCGTTGAAGGACATCCAGCCGGCCACGGGATGGCAAAACACTCCGGAGCTATGCTGCTCGGCAGTTACGTTGGCGGCGAGATTGGCAAACGCGCGGCTCGTCTCCTCCCAACGCGCCAACAACTCCGGAAGACTCTCAGCATTCTGGGGCAAGGCGGATGTCGCCGAAGCCGGGACCTTCACGCGGAGGGGTGAAAGCATCACCGCGTTCACTATGAGCCCACGGATTTGGTCTCGTACGCTGATTACGGTGGGTCGGACCAGGTTGCCGCGGATAGCGCCGAGAATGCCGGAGTCCACTCGCACCAGATGATCGACTATATCCAGCGCCGACCAGACTTGAGGGCTGGGACGACGCCGTAGCCGTTCCGCGCTCCATCCGGAGAGACGTCCGGCGAGTTCGTTCCTTTGCCGTTCCAAGCGGTGTAGTTGCTTTTGAATTTGGGTTTCCATCGGCGCCAACAGCTTGTTCGCAGTTTATCCTGTGCCGTGGTTCAATAGCCCTAATGCGGAAGAGATCCGATTGAGCGCGCCTCAGCCGGAGCTTCGCCGCGAATTGGGATTGCGCGATCTGGTCCTCACGCAAATCCTCTTTATCGTCGGGCTACCGTGGATCGGAGTTGCGGGAAAGTTAGGGCCTTCGCACGTCGTTTATTGGCTGTTGGCGATTGTCACGTTCTACATTCCCTGCGCGGTGGTCGTGATCTTTCTGAACACCCGCATGCCGTTGGAGGGCGGCTTGTATCAGTGGGCCAAGCTGAGCTTCAACCCGTTCATCGGCTTCATGGTGGGGTGGAATCTTTGGCTCTACGTCATCGTGTTGACGTCAGAAACGGGCTTGCAGGTGATGACTAATTTGGCCTATGCGCTGGGACCGGAATACGGTTACCTGGCCGGCAGTAAGCTCTGGATCACAGCGGTCAGTTGCGGCGCGATCGGGTTGCTGGTGTGGGTATCTGTCGCTGGATTAGGCGTGGGCAAATGGCTGCACAATGCGGGAGGGGCGGTCATGATCGTTACGTTCGCCTTGATCATCTTCTTCGCGCTTGCCACCGGACATTTTCGTCCGATGAGTTTCGAAATGCCCGCGATGTCGTTGTTCAGCATCAATATTCTGTCGAAGCTTGGTTTCGGCGCGCTGGGCGGCTTCGAGTACGTCGCGATTCTGGCGGGCGAGTGCCGCAATCCCGCGCGTTCCATCGCACGCTCAGTCTGGATTGCGGCGCCCGTGATCGCACTGATGTTCATTCTAGGAACGAACGCGATGATCACGCTTGTGCCTGAAGATCGGATCGATCTGATTGGCCCTGTATCGCAAGTCCTCACCGCGGGAGCGAAGCCGTTCGGCATTGCCGCGCAGTTTGTCACCATCGCCGTGTTGGGCGTGATCGGCATGCGCGTGGCGCAAGCTAGCGTGAACTTCACCGGCAATACGCGGCTGCCGATGGTGGCAGGCTGGGACTGGCTGCTTCCCCGCTGGTTTACGCGCCTGGACCCCAAGCGCCGCACGCCGGTCAATTCGATTCTGCTTGCCGGAGTTGCAACATTGGCTATGGGGCTTGCGAGCCTGATCGGCGTAGGTCATCAGGAATCGTTCCAAACGCTATGGAATGCCGCGGTGGCATTTTACGCAATCCCGTACATGGCCATGTTCGCGATTCCGCTGTTCAGCCGTAAGCTGGGCCATGTACCGCTTTGGCTTCGCATCGCCTCTGTTTCCGGCTTGATCATGACCGCGGCGGACTTGGGCTTTGCGCTTCTGCCGATTGTGGAGGTGCGCAGTTCGCTCGCTTTTACCGCGAAGATCGGCGGTGTGATTGTCGCGGGCAACGCAATCGGCGTGGCGATTTACTGGCTGCGTTCGGCGCGGAAGTTATAGCTTCTTCAAGTAGTCCAACAACTGCGCCTTCTCGGTAGTCGGCAGCCGGGTTCCGTATTCATGCCCTTCATTCGAGTTGCCGATACGAGTGGTGTCGAACTTGGCGCTATGGCTCACGCAGTCCGTCGTGAAGCCGACGTTCGCCGGATCGTACTCGAACGCTCCTACACAAAACTCACGCACCCTGTCCTTGGCCGGCTTCAGTAACTCGGCCAAGCTGGGTACAGATCCGTTGTGCAAATACGGAGCGGTCGCCCAGATGCCGTCGAGCGGACGGGCTTTATAAGCGCTGGTGTTTGGAGTCCCATCGCGAAACGCCTTTAAGGCATCTTGAATGTCCTGGCTAGTCGACGATGATTGCAACCCGTTCAGCGCACCGATAGTGACATGCCCACCGAGTTGGCTGACTAAAGCCTCGTTGCCGAATTTTTCAAATGGATGATGGATATCGACGCGGATACGCTTGCCTTCCAACTGATTCGTCTTGGCCTTCCGTAAGCGGAAATTGTCGATCAGGGTGCGGTCCGTCTGTACTTGATCCACGGAAGTCATGTGAATGGGCGTCGGATACTTAAGTTCGCCACGGTTCAGGACTGCGTGGCATTGGACGCACTCCCGGTCATAGATCGTCTTTCCCGCGTCGACACTTGCCTGCGGAGGAGCGGGAAAGGCGGACGGCCACTCCGGCGGCAGTAGCTTCTCCAGCCAGTCTTCAATCGCGATCAAGTTTTGAAGGTTGACCGAAGATTTGTACTTCATTTCGCCCGCGGGGTTCGGTACGGTCACTTCCCCGAATACGCCTAGCACTTCGCCAACGTTCCTGAGCTTGGAACCGGTTCCCCCCACTCCCAAATTCGGCGCCGAGCCGTTCCACTGAAGGAACTCATGCTGCGCGATGTCCCACAAGAACGGGTAAGACGCGGGAGCATTCGGAACGCCCGAAGTGTACGGCGCATTGCGCAGCGCGGAAACGGCAATCTGATTGAAGATTTGCGTGAAAGCATCCACGCGGGCAAATCCCGCGGGTACAGGGCTGAAATTCATGGCGCGACGCGCAGTCAGCATGTCGACCAGCTTGCGATGTTTCTCCGAATCGGCGCCTAAATCCGCTGCGCTGTTGACAGGCGCCCGCAGAGCATCCACCAGGTCGCTGAAGAATGAGTCGAAGTTCAACATACTGGGAGCGCCCTCCACAATCAGCGCTTGATTGCCGTAATTGATTCGCGTGGCGTGGCAAGCGGCGCAGGTAAGACCCACCCACTTATCTCCGTCATCCGAATGAAACGCGAACCCAATCGGAAGACCGTTTGGGTTCAGATCGTTCGTTAGCTTGGAGGCCGATTCGAAGTCATAGGGGACGAACCCATAGCGATCCAGGCCCTGCGCGAACAAGCCGGTTCCATCCGCCCGTTTGAGTTTCATGAACCAGGCAAGCGGCATGATCTTGGAGCCCTGGTCGGCAAACCAATAACGCTGCCGAAGCGCGGCATCCTTCCAGAGCGCCCCTTGTTCGGGATAAGTCACTGTCTGCTGGGCAGCCGCAATTCGCAGAAGCAAAGAGATACAAACGGGAATCTGGATGATATGCCGACAGTTCATAGAGACGTTAGGAATCGCACGATTGTATCAGCTTACCGGCTTGGCCGGATATGCTGAGAGCACTTAGGTTTATGAACCGCCGAAACTTTCTCCAGACGTCCGCGGCAGCCGCGGGCGCTACCCTGCTCTCCGCACAGACCGGCCCTACCTATCCCGGCTGGTATGACCGCCCCATGCGCTGGGCTCAACTCGCTTTCGTGGAGGACGATCCGGGGAATTACGATCCCGCGTTCTGGCTCGACTACTTCCGTCGCACACATTGCGATGCGGCTTGCTTAAGCGCCGGGGGATGCGTCGCGTTTTATCCGACGCAAGTGCCGCTTCACTATCGGAGCAAGTGGCTGGGCGACCGGGACTCGTTTGGTGATCTGGTGAAAGGCTGCCGCGCGCAGGGCATGAACGTCATTGCGCGGACCGATCCGCACGCGGTGCATCAAGACGTGTACGACGCGCATCCCGACTGGATTGCAGTAGACGCTTCGGGAGCCAAGCGGCGGCACTGGTCGGACAAAGAGCTCTGGGTGACTTGCGCGCTGGGCCCTTACAACTTTGAGTACATGCCGCAGATACATGACGAGATCATGCGCAGGTACAAGGTGGACGGCATCTTCACGAATCGATGGGCGGGTTCCGGGATGTGCTATTGCGAGCACTGCCAGAAGAACTTTCGAGTGTTCTCCGGGATGAATCTACCGCGCACCCTGAACCCGCAAGACCCCGCGCGCAAGCAGTACATCGTGTGGCATGAGAAACGATTGTTTGAGATGTGGCGGTTATGGGATACACGAATCAAAGCTATCAATCCCGATGCCGCATACCTGGCGAACGCAGGCGGCGGGGCGTTAAGTGAGCTGGATATGAAAACGGTCGGCGAACTTGCGCCAACACTGTTTGCAGACAGACAAGCACGGCGCGGTGTGATGCTCCCCTGGGCGAACGGAAAGAACGGGAAGGAGTACCGCGCGACTTTGGGAAACAAGGCCATCGCGGGCATATTCAGCGTTGGGCTGGAAGAGGAGTATCGCTGGAAGGATTCGGTGCAGACCGGGCCTGAGATCCGGCTATGGGTGGCCGATGGTATTGCGCAAGGCCTGCGTCCTTGGTTTACGAAGTTCAACGCCAAGCCGATCGATCGCAGATGGTTGCCGGTCGTCGAAGAGGCTTACCAGTGGCATTACCGGAACGAGCGATTCCTCCGGAATGAAGCGCCGCTTGCGCGGGTTGCCATGGTGTATTCGCAGCAGACGGCTACGTTCTATGGCGGCGAGAAAGCGCGGGCGAATGTGGAAGATCCGGCGCTGGGCTACTACCAAGCTCTGGTGGAAGCTCGAATACCGTTCGAGATGGTGCATGACCGATTGCTCGATGCCGCTCACCTGGAACGATTCCAGACGTTGGTGCTGCCGAACATCGCGGCTTTGTCGCTGCGGCAATGCGAGCAGTTGAAAGCCTTTGTCGAGCGCGGTGGGGGGATCGTAGCGACCAACGAGACTTCGTTATACGACGAGTCGGGAGTGCCGCGCAAAGACTTCGGATTGAGCGAGCTCTTCGGTGTTTCGTACACGGGCACGCAGGAA
>CAXSIG010000201.1:0-8526 GCA_964237255.1 uncultured Bryobacteraceae bacterium | reverse complement strand
CATGCAGGGGATCGAAGTAGGGCAAGCCGAGTCCGAAGTCAAGCTTAAGGAAGGCACATTCCCGGCAGGGTCGTTGATCGTCAAGCGCGACCAGCCCTATGGTCGCCTTGCGAAGATCCTTCTCGAAAAGCAGGACTTCCCCGATGCGAATCTTCGCACCTATGACGACACCGGCTGGACCATGGGATTGATGAGCCATGCCGACGTGAAAGAGATTGCGGATAAGTCTTTATTGACCGTCGCCGTAAAGCCTGTAGACACGTTTGATGTCACGGGAACGGTTTCTGGCGACGGCTCGATGCTCGCGGTAATCGACAACGGGGCTAATGGGTTGATAACGCTTCGTTACCGCCTGAAGAACGTTAAGTTCGAAGCTCTGGAAGCGGCGGCCAAGTCTGGCGATACGGACCTGCCCGCCGGAACGTTACTTCTGCCCTCAAGCGCAAAGGCCAAGACTGAAATCGCGACGCTTGGTCTCAAAGCGGTTGCCATGAGCGCCGCTCCCGCGGTAGCGAAACACCCGGTCGACTTACCGCGATTGGCGGTTTTCAGCACATGGGGCGCGACGCAGGACGTCGGCTGGGTCCGTCACGCGTTCGATCAATACGAGCTCGACTACGACTTGATTTATAAAGAGCGCATCCGAAAAGGCGGCTTGCGAAAGCAGTATGACGTCATCCTCATCCCCAACCAGGGACGAGGCGGCTCCAAGGCAATCGTGAACGACATCGAAGCGCACAAAACTCCGATCGCCTACAAGGACAAATACGGCGAGTCGGACGATATCGGCGGCGGCATGGGTGTGGCGGGCGTCAATGAATTAGACAAGTTCGTGAACGAAGGCGGGGTACTCATCACGTTGGGTGTCGCAAGCTTCCTGCCGGCCGACTTCGGCATTACGCGCGATATCGATGCGGCTAGAACAACTCCCGCTTTCTACGCGCCCGGACCGATTGTCGAAGCCCAAGTTATGCAGCCGAAAAGTCCCATCTTCTACGGCTATACGGAGAAGACAATACCTGTGCGCTACGCAAACGGTCCGCTCCTGCGAGTGCCACAAGATCATCGCGATTGGATACTGATGCAATATGTGGGCACTGACAAAGCCGTCCTCAGCGGCCTAATGAAGGGCGTAGCGGAAACGCGGTCGAGGCCCGCAATCGTGAACGTCCCCGTGGGTCAGGGTCGCGTGCTGATGTTCGCCACCAATCCATGTTATCGATGGCAAAATCTCGGTGAGTTCGGAATGTTGTTTAACTCGATTTTGAACTGGAAGAATTAAGCCGTTTCACGAGGGCTCGCCCCCGACGACGATGAATTCAGCGCCGCTTCGGACTGTAATCCGGCAACGGAGCTGGCTCGGTAGATTCCACGTCGCAAGGATGCATCATGCGCTTTACCGATCCATTCGAATCGAAGGCTTCGGATCTTTCGGCTCGCGCGCCCGTTCCGGAATGAAAATCCGTGTATCCGGCTTGCGCGCCACATACGGGGTGAAGTCCGGCTGACCGGTGAACACCGCGCTCAGATCCGTCGCTGTAGCATCGTAAAGATTTAACGGCGGGACCTCCAGAATCCGGAACACCGTTTTCAGTAACCCCGGAAAACTCGAGTTCTGATGCAGCACGTAGTTCTTCTTCACATAGGGTCCAAGAGCCATCAGCAGCGTACGATGGGCATCGATATGGTCCCGCCCGCCTTGTGCGTCGTCTTCGGTGACGAATACAGCCATCTCTTTCCACCACGCGGTGTGAGACAAATATTCAAGAATGCGTCCAAGCGCATAATCGTTATCCGCGACGTAAGACGCAGGGTATGGGTAACCGTCTGCCGGCCGTACGGGAGCAATGTGATCGTTCGGCAAGTGAATGTAGATGAACTGCGGTAAGCCCTTGCCGGAGTCTTCGAACCGCTCCTTTAACTCAGCGATCAACTGCGTTGCCCGAAACTGATCCGGAATGTTCATGTTGAATCCCGGATAGTTGCGCGAAGAATTTCGATACAACGGATCGGGCATCGGAACGTTCGTGAGATAACGCGCGCCGGTCGGTTTTTCGCCTTCCACCTCCTCAATGCCAGCCAACTCGAATCCCTCTCCGAAGTTTCGAAACGTAATCCCGTTGCGTTCCAGGTGATGCCACAGCGTCCCTGCTTGTTCTATCTCTTCCGGATGGACCGACGAATTGCTCTGCGCAAAAATCAGCCGCCCCGGCGCGGTAGTCGGCAGGCGAAAGTCTTTCTGTCCGGCATACGCGGCCATCAAGGAACTCTCCGTCCAGGCATCGGGATAGTTGCCCACCAGCCAATGATGTCCATCCACACTGACTTCGGAATCCGAGTAGAAATTATCGCTCATGGCCCAGCGCTTCGCCAAGTCGTGATGATTGGGCGTCACTTCCACGTTCTGCAAGCTCAGCCGTTCCCGGCCGCCCTGGACAATGCCCGTAAGACCGAATCGCGCCAACGCCGGTAGCCCCGCCACCGGCCCACCCGGCGACGACGTCACATCGCCGAATACATCGTCGAACGTGCGGTTCTCTTTTACGATCATCACGACATGTTTGACGGCAGTCGGAATCGCCGGTGCCGCTCCGTTCACAGGGCGAAAGCCGTTGTTCGCAAAAACAGTCTCCGTTAGCTTTGGCAGCTCCGAATCCAGGGGAGCGGGAAACAGGGAGACTGTGCCTCGCCGCAGCACATCCACCAAGCCGCTGCCATCCTGATATGCCTCGCGGCCCGGAAGGTTCGGACCGCTTCCCGCGCCTTTCCCATTTGCCACGTAGAGCGACCCGTTCGCTACCGCAACACGCGTGGGAAACCATCCCACCGGAATGTGGCCCAGCACCTTACGCGTTTTTAGATCGACAACGCCCACAGCATTAATGCCCGCTTCCGCGATGTATAAGCGTCCGCTCTCCACATCCGCGAACATACCGAGCGGCATCACACCGCGAAGTGGCTCGAAAATTGGAATTCGCAACTCAATTTGCGCCAAGATTTCCCGCCGGCCCGGCTCGATTATCGTCACAGTGTCGTCATGTGCGTTCGATACATAAACCAAACCACCAGCGACGACCAAACCGGAAGGACTGCTGCCGCCCGCTATCTCTTTGCTGAACGGCCTGCCGGTTCGCACATAGCCCGCAACGGTCATCGCCGTGGCGTCCGACACGTTCACAAGCGCGACCGAATTCGATTCCGGCTGGTTTGCATCCCCTAATCCCGGCACGGTGACCTTCCCACTTGCGCGCTCCCGCTCCACACCTTCGGTGGCTTCTTTCGAAGGAAACCCAAAAGCCGGGAAAGGCAGTCCATTTTCCAGCGCAGTCGCCTTTGTGGCACCTGGGATAACCTGATATTCGAAAACACCGACATGCGTCACGAACGCGGTCTTCCCGTCCGCCGCCAATGCGACAGCAAACGGTAGCCTGCCGACTCGTACACTAGAGATAACCTTTCCCTTCTTCGCGTCGATCGCCACCAGCCGAAAGTTTGCCTGATCGGTGACATAAAGGATTCCACGCGCGGAATCTAAAGCGAGATCGCCGGAGAAGCTGTCCCGATATCCTCCCGCATTTAACCGGACCGATTTGTCGCGTTCGCCGCTGGAAGGGTCCACCATGCGCACTTTCCCGGAGTTCCCCTCCGTGATCCAAAGCTGCTTGTCGTTTGCAAAAGCAAGTCCCATGAAGGTGCTGCGAAGCTCCTGCTCGTCGTCGTCGTTGTCCTTTCGATCATCGGCGTCAGGCTTTTTCGGTTTTGCCGCCAGGTAATTGTGCGAGGTCCATACCGCTTTTTTATCTACCTCCCATACTGTGAACGAAAGTCGTTCTGGCCCTAGATTTACAGTTGCAATCTTCCCTATGGGGCTAACGCCTAGTCCGAAAGGTCCGGGTCCAGTAACGAATTGCTTTCCTAGCGGAGATACGATTCGCCCACCAGGAAGAACACTCGGTCCTGCTGTTCTTTTAGCTGCGGCTCGGTACTGCGCCGGAGTCTCGAATCGGCTGATCTGTAACCCAAGCGCCGGGATGATAGTCATTAACAGAGCGGGGATTACACGGCAAGGTACAACCCTAAAACGGGACGATGGCAAGTAATTTGCAATCCTTGAAGTGTGATTCATAACGTCCCGTCCTTTTGGTTTGTGATTTTGCAATCTCTTACAATCAAGGAAATATCAGAATGCCAACCGCAATAAGCGCCGTTTCCCTGTCGACAACGCCGCGCGTCCTCGAAGATCCGCTTTCTCATCTTCCCTGTTCCACCATTCTCGAATACAAAAAGGGCCAAACGATCTACGATCACGATCAGCCCTCGAGCAGCGTTTATCTGGTGATCGGCGGGAAGGTCAAGGTTTGCCGCGTCACAGACGACGGCCGTCAAGTAGTAGTCGATATTTATCAGCCCGACGAATTTTTCGGCGAGTCCGCGTTTTTAGGCGATGGCCAGCGCGCCGAGTTGGCCGTGGCGCTTGAAAACACGAAGGTGATGACTTGGACGACCACCGATATCGAGGACATCTCGATGAAGCGGCCTAAGCTCGCGATCGCCATGATGCAACTTCTTGTTCAGCGCTCAGTCGATTTCGCGCACCGCATTGAGAGCTTCTCGGTCGACAACATCGCGCGTCGCTTGGCCCGTACATTAATTCGATTCTCCGAGCGCCTGGGTGCACGCCAGGATGACGGCTCGGTCCAGATGATTCCGTTCACGCACGAATTGCTTTCGCAATACGTGGGAACATCCCGCGAGATCGTGACGCACTACATGAACCAGTTCCGTCGTCAAGGCTATTTGCGGTATTCCCGAAAAGGTATCATGTTGCACCGCGATGCAATGCGCGACTGGTTGCGCCAGAATATCTAAGTGCAGGAACTCTCCGGCAAGACCGTTTTCATCACGGGAGCATCTCGCGGAATTGGAGCGGCAACGGCCGCTCGCTTCGCCAGGGAAGGCGTCCGACGCTTCGTCCTTCATTACAATTCCAATCGTTCGGGTGCGGAGGAAGTGGCGCACTCGGTTCGAATCCTGGGGGCCGAGGCGCACCTAATTCAGGCTGATTTCGCGCAGGCGGACGGTATTGATGAAGGCATCTCGCGCTATCGCGAACTGAACATCGCCGCCGATGTTTTGATCAACAACGCCGGGTCACTGGTGCAGCGCGCCAAGCTGGCTGAGTTCACCACGGACCTTTATGATCGCGTGATGAATCTGAACGTCAAAAGCGCTTATTTTCTCTCACAGACCGTGGCCCCTGCCATGGCGTCCAAACAATCCGGGATGATTATCAATCTTAGTTCCATCGCGGCGCGAAATGGGGGAGGTATCGGTGCGACAGTCTATTCGGCCGCGAAAGCCGCGGTTGCGGCTATGACGAAAGGGATGGCCCGGGAACTCGCGCCACAAGGAATTCGCGTGAATGCTGTTTCACCGGGTACCGTGGATAATTTTTTTCACGAACAGTTTTCTACTCGTCAGATGCTGGACGGCGTGATTGCTCAGACCCCCGCCGGTAAGCTGGGCGATAACGAGGAAATCGCGGATACGATACTGTTTCTTTGCACCGAGCCTTCCCGCTTCATCTACGGCCAGACTATTGAAATTAATGGCGGCATGTACATGGTCTAGGTTCAACCTGCGGCGTTGTAGAAAACGCCGCTCTTACTTAGGTCGTTTTACTAAGTAACGAACCAGAGACAATGAGCAAGAGTTAGGTGGTGACGTAACCGCTTCACTTCCCGATGCGATTCGGTCATCCCACCGGCACACATCCAACACGAACACGGAGTGAGATTATCGGCCAGTCTGCCGGGATTAAGACCCGGGTACAACCGTCTTGCTTTAGCCTTCATGCGTTCGCGATGGTGACGACGAAGAGAGCGAGTCGGCATATCTGCATTTTACAGCGTTCAAACCGGGGCGGAAACATTGACATACTGCGTTATAGCTAATCTTGCTGAAAGCACGATTGCGCACTCAAAGTAAATCGGAAGCCTACAATTAATAGGTGGGCTGCCTCGATAGTCTTAATTACCCGGCCGGCATCAGGTCCTCCAATGCACGGCCACCATGGCTGAGCTATCGAGAACCACGCTCAGCATCCTTCGTCCGAGCTAAGCAGCGGGAACTGTAGACCAGAAATACCGTTCCAGGTAATCGCGAGGCCCGCTGTCACGCCAAATCAAAACCAAAGAACTGTTCATATCGCGAACGGCTGCTCAAACTCATCCAGCGCGGCTTGAATACTCTCTTTGTTAAACACATGCGTCCCCGTGTACACGAACTCGCGTCCTGCCCCCGATTACCGACATTGCTTTCGTATTAGGGGTAATCACATCGTCAGGATTTATAAACTCCAACGCTGACCGCCAACGCGGGGCTCGCGCTCAGGTCTCTTTGCGATAAAACTCCATCCCCCAATGCACTACGCGTTCATATCGCGAAAGGCTGCTCAAAATCGTCAAGCGCGGCCTGAATCCTTTCCTCGCAAAACCCATGCGTCCCCGCTTCCACGAACTCGCACAGAAACTCCTGCCGAAACCGAGCCGGACCCATCTCACTCCGCTCCCGTTCCAACTGGTCTGGCCGGATCCTCGGATTCTCCGTCGCCGGCACCGAGAACCGCGCCCACTCGACCCCGCCATGCTCCCAGGCATCGTAAAAGAATCCGCTCTTGCCGTTCGGCGTACTAATCAGCCAAAGGTCGCCATCGCTCACCAGCAGCATCGGCCGTAGCGCCAGATATAAGCTGTCCGGCACGCGCGACGCTTCATCGATGATCATCAGGTTCACCGCCGAGAACCCAAGCACCGTATCCTCCGTCGCCGGAATCGCCACAATGCGGCTGCCGTTCGGAAACACCAGCGACTGTGCGTTGCTCCCATCCCCGCAAACCCGAATCCCCAACTTGGCCGCCATCGACGCAGCCTTCCGCAGCAACTCCGCGCTCTGCCGCTCCGAAGGACTCGCAAACAGGATCATCTGTTCCGGCTTCGAAATCGCGCGAAACACCGCCAACGCCGCCGTCATGGTCGACTTCCCAAACTGCCGCGCGCCATTCACAATGACGCGCTTGGCGCCGCACAGCAGAATCTCCTGCTGCCGTGCATCCGGCACCATCCCCAGCCGCTCGGAACAGAACCCGACCACATCCATCCCCTCGCGACAAATCTGCGCCCGCGCGCGCCGCACCACTTGGGGAACTTCGCGCTCGTACAGGCTACCGGGACCGATGGCCTCCCAGTTTCTCAACGCCGCCGATCTCCACCGGCAGGTCCCCGAAGCCGCTCCAGTTCCGAACTCTCGCAACGCTGCGGAATCCCGCGAGCCTGCCTATGAGACGTGCCGAACGCATCCACCACCCCGACCCTGCCGCTTAGAACGGATCCGTCGGTCGCAATCCCAAGCTTCTCGATCTCGCCCTTGCGCAAGCGAATCTGCGTTTCCGGCCCGCTTTGGTAAATCACGAAACTCCCTCCTGGTACGGAAGTAACACGACCCGGTCCCGCTCAGGCGCAAGTTAGCCGGGAAATTAGCCGTAACTCAAGGCAAACAAAAGTGCAAAAAAGATTTTGGCTCGACGTCACCGACGCCCAAGTTCTGTCTCGATACGGCCACGCACGAACAGCTCGACTATCGCATCCATTCGGAAATTTGTAGCTTGAAGCAGTGCAAGTGATTAATGTCTAGTGCTCCTTGCAAGTGGGTCTCGGCCAGAATTCCCACAGTTCCGACAAACGCGCAGCCCACGTCGCTCCGCCTCGGAAAGGCCAGTTCGCTCGTCGATCAGCAGACGATCGGCAGACAAGCTTTCCGCAAGACCAATAGTCGCGCGTTCACCCGGATCGAGAGTGCTCAAGCTCGGATCGATTGCCGGATCAGGATGTACCTCGCACCAGACAGGAGGTTGATTCATCCAGATGCGGACCTGTGCGGGAGCGCGCCAATGCCGAAGTTCGCTAGCGACAGAATCCGGAATGACGTGCTTGTAAAATTGCGGCAACAAACTCTCGCGTCCAATAAGAACCAGGTAGTGGATCGGACTAGCGTCGGCAATTACCGTCACGCGATCGGCGGTAACAGAAAAATCACCGGTCCGAACGGACGGCGCGAATGGTAGCTAAATCTTTCTCGAAATCATCTGCGGTGTAGTCGTATACCTCATGCAGCTTCAGAAAAATCATTCAACTCCCACATGATTCGATGCCCAGAAGCAGTCGCAATTGGTATCCGCTGATTCGTCGCTGGCGATACGCTTCTAGTCCCAAAAGCTTCCAATGCGGCGCGGCGAGACTCTTGCCCGGTCATCACTAATAGCGGAGCGATATCGTCCGGAATATCAACAGTGATCTGCATCTTGATTGCTTTGAACTAGCATAACAGCGCTGTTTGCTATGGCTGAAGTTGGGCCTTTACAGATTCAGAAACGGATCGGCCCAAAGTCATTGGCCTACAGACCTGCAGGCCCTAGAATAGTTTCCGGTAACGCGACTCGAACGAAGCGCTACGCGCAGTAAGGGTGCT
>CAXSIG010000200.1:5452-8557 GCA_964237255.1 uncultured Bryobacteraceae bacterium | reverse complement strand
AAGTATGGTGGTGGAAAGCGGCGCTGGACGCGTGGCTGGAGTTGCCGTTGTCCTACTTGCGATTTCTTCTATTCCGCTTGTCCGCTCGAACTTTGAGCGCCTGTTTCGCCCACCCGCCTACGACGATTCTGCTCTGGTCACGATCGACCGCGATACCGTTCATCGCAACAGTGCATACGGAACGGTCCGGCCCTATGTGATGAAAGCTTGGCGCGAGCGGTCCCATAGCTTCGCAACGATATTTCCGATGGAGCGCTGGCTGTCTCCGGAAGGGGTGCATACTGAGCGGGTTGCGGAAGGATTGATCGAACAGACCGGCGTGCAGCCATGGCGCGGACGCCTGCTTCACTTCGGCGCGGATCGTGAGGCTGTCGCGAGTTTCGAGTGGGCCGGAGGCGATGCAAGGTGGATCGGCAAAGAGATTCTGTTACGTTACGAGAAATACCGAATCGTCGGGATCATGCCGCCTCGGTTTCGACTGCTTGACCGTCAAAGTGCAATCTGGATCGCGCTGCCAAGGGATTCCAATAATCTAGAGTTTGTCGCCAAGCTGAACCCCGGCGCGACGACAAAATATGCAACTGCCGACCTCCGGGCAATCTCACGACAGGGCAGGCATTTCGGAACACAGAAGCTGGAAGTGGTAACACTTCGGCACAATCGGCAAGACGATCTTTGGTTTCCGCTTGGACTGATGAAGTGGAATTTGCTGTTTGTTCTTCTGCTTGCCGCGCGCGGCTGGTTCAATTATCAACGGTCGGGTAAGCGCGATGTCGGGCCAAAATATCAGGCTCGCTTCCTTGCGCTGCTGGTTGTGAAGACGTGCCTTGCGTTGTCTCCGCTCGTTTTAGGTTGGATCGTATTCGTCGACCCCGCCGTACAGCAATATCTCAGTGGCATGAACGGCTGGAGCATTCCTGTGTTTTTTTGGGTCTTCTTGTTATCGGCATGGGGATTGACGCTTTGGAGTTTACGGGATCAGCGGAACCGCTGCCGAATTTGCCTGCAGCATCTTCGGATGCCGGTTAATCGCGGTTCTTATAGCAGCTTAGTAATTGACCGTCCAGCAACTGAATCGATTTGCATCTATGGACATGGCACGCTTTACGTTCCGGGAACGCACTTACTCAATCTTGATTCGGTAGCTTGGACGGGAAATCGTGAGATGTGGAGCGAGTTGACTGTATAACTTTCGGCTGTTCTCTATCGCACATCGACTATAGTCGAACCTTCAAAGTGGCTTTTCGGATGCATTCTTTGACGCGAGAGGCATTCAGAATGGCTAATACATCAGTTTTTGGGATTTATCCTACGCGGATGCACGCGGAGGAGGCGGTTGACGCCCTACGTACAGCAGGATTCCGAGCGGAAGATATCTCGGCGTTGTTTCCCGACAATCAAGGATCGAAAGATTTCGCGCATGAGAAGAACACCAAGGCTCCGGAAGGAGCAACTACGGGTGCTTCCACAGGAGCAGTTGCCGGTGGCGTAATTGGCTGGCTGGCGGGCATCGGTGCGTTGGCAATTCCCGGCCTAGGGCCGTTCATTGCAGCGGGACCGATTATGGCTGCGCTTGCGGGTGCAGGGGTTGGCGGTCTTACAGGCGGACTGATTGGCGCACTGGTAGGAATGGGAATTCCGGAATATGAGGCAAAGCGGTATGAAGGCCGCGTCAAAAGCGGCGGGATTTTATTGTCAGTCCATTGCGACAGTTCCGATTGGGTAACTAAGGCCAAGGAAATTTTGGAGCGTACGGGCGCGGAGGATGTTGCATCGGCCGGGGAATCGCATGCCGATTTTGCGAAGCACGATAAACCCGTAGCAAGGACCGCGTCGGCGATCGAGTCCGATCGTGATGCGGATTATAACGACGTTCGGACCACACGCACTACCGGCGGCAGTAACTACTAACCCGACTTAGACCAGTCTACGGTCTCGTTGCGGTTGATAACGAAAACGTACGAGATAGATCCGAGCACCGCAAATATCACACAGACTAGGAACGCGTAATAAAACTCACCGGTTTTTTCGACCACCCAGCCGGTAAACCACGTTCCGATAATTCCTGGGATGTTGCCGATCGCATTGGCAAGTCCTGTCCATTTACCGGAAGCTAATGGGCCTGAGAGAGTTTGAGCAAGCGCCCAGTGATTGGCGCTAAACCCTCCGAAAGCAAAGCATCCCAAACTGAGAAGGATTAGCGAAATGTTCTGGTCTTTTACGATTGCGGCTGGAAGAATCAAGGTGGAAAGCATCAATCCGCCTGCTATAAAAGCCTTTCGTACGCGCACCGGCTGGCCGCCTTTCGAAATTGCCCGATCCGCCAACCAACCTGCCAGCGACGCCGCAAGCGCAACTGACCAATATGGTAACGATCCGCGAATCGCCATCTGTGAAGGCGTGTAGTGCCGTTCATTCACAAAGTAGTACGGAAGCCAGAAAACAATGAAGTACCAGACGTAGTTAGCGCAAAAAAGGCCGAGATAGTTTCCCCAAGCAGCGCGAAGCTGGAGGATCTGAAAGAAGCCCGGCGCGGGTAGTCGTTCGCGGAGTTCCGCAACTTCATCCTTAGGTGCCCAGATGAACCACGGAATCAGCCATACAAGACTGGCGCACCCCATGGCCAAGAAAAAAACGCGCCATCCAAGTTGCGCCATAAATAAGCCGCCGAGAAAAACGCCAAGAGCCGGTCCTAATTTCGAACCTGCATCGATAAGACCATTAGCGATGCCACGATGATGTTCCGGAAAGTGCGCGGAAATGATCTTCGAATAAGCTGGATACGCAACGGATTCCCCAATCCCCAGAGCCAGTCTGAGGAGCAGAAGTGAAGACGCAGTTGCGATCGAACCGGTGAGCAGGGTTGCAATCGACCAGATCAAAAATCCAGTGGCGTAAACACGGTTTACGTTGAAACGGTCGACCAGCCATCCAGACACAATTTGCATCGGTGCATAGGTCCAAAAAAAGGCTGACAAGAGTTTGCCGAATTCCTTCGGACCAAGCTTTAATTCAAGCGCCAACAGCGGCCCGGCGACGCCTAAACTGCCGCGATCGATGTAGTTGATGCAAACCGAGATCACCAGGAGCGAAAGAAAGATCCAC
>CAXSIG010000200.1:0-5442 GCA_964237255.1 uncultured Bryobacteraceae bacterium | reverse complement strand
GGTGATGTGCTGGACGGCGGTTGCCATGCGAGTGACGCCATCTTATCATTGAACTTGAATCGCACTGCATGGCGTTGGCTCCCCGTGGGAGTGTTCGTACTTTCTTCTTCGCTTAATTTCGTAGATCGAAATTTGCTGGCGGCTTTGGCGCTTCCCATCGAACAGGAATTCGGCCTTGACGATCAAGGCTTTGGTTATCTGATTTCCGCGTTCTCGCTGGCGTACGCTCTGAGTTCGCCTGTCACGGGTTACTTGCTGGATCGGTTGGGCTTGAATCGGGCTTCCACGTTGTTGGTCGGATTCTGGAGTCTCGTAGGACTCTTTACGGCTGGTTGCCGTAACCTTGCGCAACTGACTGCTTGCCGCATTGCATTAGGCATCGGAGAGTCCGGCGGAATACCGGCTGTCGCAAAAATGGGCGGGATTTACCTCCAGCCGGAAGAACGCGCCCTGGGTTCCGCGCTGGGGCAAGTGGGCATAACGATCGGGACCGTGGCCGCGAGTACGGCCGGGGTAATTCTCGCGGGGAAGTATGGGTGGCGTCGGCCTTTCCTGATAACCGGCTTACTTGGCTTGTTATGGATACCCCTATGGCTGGCTGTAGGTCGTCCAAAAAAAGGAACAGAGCCAACCGGAACTGTACAGCCATCCAAACTGGATAAGCGGCTAATCGCTTTAGTACTGGCTAATGTTATGTGGATGGGAGTTTACTCCCTCTGGACTGACTGGACTACCCTCTACCTACAACGCGTCCACCATCTTTCTTTGAGTGAAACGGCAAGTTACGCGTGGATACCGGCAGTTGCTTCCAATGCGGGCGGATTCCTAGGCGGTTGGTTAGCACTAAAGTGGATCGGACGGGATAAAAAAGCAATACCAGCGCGTTTACGCGTCATCCTACTTAGCGCGCTAGGTACGCTATTCACTTTAGTTGTACCCTACGCTCCCGGACCGGGATGGGGATCAGTAGCTATCGCACTTAGCTTTTTTTGGATTCTGGCAGGTAGCGTAAACATATATACTTTGCCTGTCGATCTATACGGCGCGGAACGCGCGGGAAGAGCAATCTCCGCATTGGTATTCGCTTACGGAATGTTGCAGACGGTCATCTCTCCTTTAATTGGGCGCATGGTAAAAACAGCGGGATTTGGACCTGTTTGCTGGGCCGTTTCGCTTCCGCCTTTAATCGCCTGGCTATTGCTAAAAGTGGCGTTAAAAGAGAAAAGCCCGGCGTAGCTTGACGCTACCCGAGCTTTGATTTAGATAAGTAAGAAGTGCTATTCAGCGGCGGCTTGATTTTTGCGATGTTCCGCCCAACGCTTCTTCTGCGCCGCAGCGATTCGCTTACGAGCTTCCGCGCTTAACGTACGGCGCTTTCTTCCATTAGCGGGCTTCTCAGCCGGAGCTTCCGGTTCGTCAGCGCTGGAATAAGACGTCTTGCCCTTCCCCAACCTACTTCGAATTTCGCGAATCTTTTCCTCAATTTCCGCTTTCTTATGCTCGTAACCTAACAGAGCATGAGTCAGCATGTCGGCATCTTGCCGTGGCCTTCCTCTTGGCATTGTTTGATGATCCTCCCTCAGACACTGTAACATAGTAATAACTTGAGGCTAGTTATTCAGAGAGTTATTGGCGCGCATTTGTTCGTTAAAACCCATTTACAATCCGAAATTGGATTAGGTGCAGTTGCTTTTATTGGTATCGCAAAATCAGATACCGAACAAGACGCGGACTATCTTGCTGCCAAACTTGTCGGTCTGCGTATCTTTCCGGATACCGAAGGAAAGATGAACCGCTCCGTAGCCGAGACAGGAGGACAGCTCATGCTGGTTTCAAATTTCACTTTGTATGGGGATACTGCGAAAGGAAGGAGGCCAAGCTTCGATCTGGCGGCCCGACCGGAGACGGCCCTACCTATTTACAATTACTTCGTGAGGAAAGTGAGGGAGAGCGGCATTCGAGTGGAGACCGGCGTTTTCCAGGCTGAAATGCGTGTCCTAGTGGAAAACGACGGTCCAGTTACTTTGATCTGCGACTCTCCCAAGAAAGCTTAATTTGGACGACCCTTGTACCGCTCGTAGAGTTGATGATGTTTGTTTTCCAAATCCACAGCTTTACCGCGAATAAAGAGCTTCGTGACTTGAGTCGGCTCTTCAAGCGGGTCGCCATCGGTAACCATAAAATCGGCGGACTTTCCTTCTTCGATAGTGCCTACCTGGTTCGCAACACCGAATATTTGGGCCGCGTTGATAGTAAGTGCTTTCATTGCTTCTTCTCTTGGCAACCCGAAGCCGATGGCAGCGGCCGCTTGATACGGAAGGTTTCGCGAGAACTCATTACTGAATGTTCCGAACGAGAATTTTACGCCGGCTTTGTATAACTTGGCGGGAGTTTCGAAAGGCCGATCATAGTCAGCGTCTTCTTCCTGCGGAAGTGCGAGCGTGGGGCCGAGAACAACCGGGATGTCGCGCTTCTTAATCTCATCGGCTACCTTATCCGCATCCGTGGATTGGCAGAGGATGATCTTAATTTTCTGCTTATCGGAGAAAGCGATAGCATCGCGAATGGCCCGCTCACGAACCGCAGTAACTAACAGCGGGGTCTTTCCTTCCACCACGGGAATCATAGCTTCCAAACGCAGGTCCGGCTGAAACCCGGGCTGTTTAGCGGCTTTGGCCTGAGCGTAACGGCGCGATTCTTCAAAGAAATTATTCAATTCCACCATTTGCTTGTCGAAGTTCTTCTTCTGCTCTTCAAAAGAGCCTCCGCCCCCGAACATACGACCGCCTCGTCCGCCCCCGCCACCGATGGTCGGCATGTGGAGGTGCATCGCGGCAGACATCTTGAGCGACATTTCTTCGGTCGTCCAGCCGTTCAGATCGATCAGTGACGCCTGCCCCGAAATCATCTGGCCGTCCGGCAGAGCAAGCACTGTTGTAATGCCGTTGGCGCGAGTCACCGGGATATGTTCACTATCCGGATTGACCGAGATACCGGCCCGTAATTGCGGATTGAAGTTACCGATTTCCGAAATGTCGGAACTTTCGCGAACCGCGCTGATTTCCAAGATACCGACGATAGAAGCGGAATCGATCATACCGGGATAGACTTGCATACCCGCGGCGTCAATGACCTTTACACCCGCGGGAGCACTTAGGTTTTGGCCAACGCCGGCGATTTTGCCGTCGCGCACCAATATGGACCCATTCTGGATGTCTCGACCCGCCATGGTGTGGATGGTCGCGCCTTTAAGTAAAAAGGTATTGTCGTCGGCAGCTAGGGCCATCGACGAGAGCGCGAGCGCTAAAAATGTAGAACGAATCATAGTGAGGGTCTCCGGAAACCGCCGCCCGCGGGCGCATTCTTCTTTTGTTCTTCAGCGGCCTTGGTGGTCAAAGCCTTCTTTTCTTTGTCTTTTTCAGGGCGAGCTGAGATATCGGCATCGCGGTCGAAATAGACTTTGCCATCGATCATGACCTTTTCAACTTTCGCCATGGTAGAAAGCGGATGAGCGTCATAGATCACCATGTCGGCGTCTTTGCCGACTTCGATTGAACCTACGCGCTTATCAATCATCAACTGCTTCGCAGGGTTGATCGTGATGGTGGAGAGCGCCTGGTCTTCCGTCAAACCGCCATACTTAATTGTCTTAGCGGCTTCGGTGTTGAGATGCCGCATTAGTTCGGCATCGTCGGAATTAAGCGATACCAAAACGCCTTTCTGCATCATGAGAGCCGCATTGTAAGGAATGGCATCGTAGGCTTCCACTTTGTACGCCCACCAATCGCTGAAGGTGGATGCGCCGGCTCCATGCGCCGCGATTTCTTTAGCAACCTTGTAGCCTTCCAGCACATGTTGTAAAGTTCGGACCTTGAAACCGTAGTCATCCGCAACGCGGAGCATCATTAGAATTTCATCCTGGCGATAGCAGTGCACGTGTACCAGACGCTTGCCTTCGAGAACTTCCACCAGCGGTTCGAGCTTCAAGTCGCGCGCATGGCGTTGTAATCCGCCCACTTGGCCTGATAGCCTTTGGCGTCATTGAAAGCCTCACGAATTACATCCTCCACACCCATCCGGGTTGCGGGATAGCGCAGATTTGTGGGGGCTGCTGCGCCAAAACCACCGCCTTGCGAGGAACCGGCGCGCTTCGGATTTTCACCCAGGGCGAACTTAATGCCGGGGAGAGCACCGTCGAACACCAACTCAGGACCGGTTTTCACGCCCCACCGCATCTTAGTCACCACAGTCTTGCCGCCGATTGAGTTAGCGCTGCCGTGCAGAATGTTAGCAGTCGTTACGCCGCCCGCGAGGGCGCGGTAAATGGCTACATCCTCCGGGTTCAGCACGTCGCCGATTCCGACCATGGAGGACACGGAAACGGAACCTTCGTTGATGGCCTCGGCGATGATATGCGAGTGGCAATCGATGATGCCGGGCATCACGAACTTACCATCGGCATTAATGACCGTCGCACCCGCGGGGGCCGCAATATTCGTTCCTACCGCGGCGATCTTGCCATCACGGACGAGAACGCTGCCGTTCTTGATGGTGCCTTTAGTTACAGTGAGAACGGTGGCGTTCTGAATCAGGATCGGTGGGGCCGCACTTACTACTGAGGCCCATACCAGTAAGTTAGCTAAAGTGCGCTTCATTGAGTTCTCTCCGTATCTCTCCGGGCGGGAGCGGCTTCCGGAGTCGGTTCATACTTCATTCCATCTACGAATACGTATTTGACTTTGGTCTTATCGGCGAATAAGTCGCCTTCGGTGACCAGGAGATTTGCGATCTTACCCTTATCGACCGATCCTAGCCTGTCCGAAACGCCGTAGATTTCAGCCGGGCTGAGAGTCATGGCGCGAACGGCATCGTCTGCGGAAAGGCCGTTTTCCATCGCCCGCTTCACGGCGCGAGAGATATCGCGGGGCGCTGTTCCGTCTGAGTAGAACGCAAATTTCACGTTACCTTTCGCTAGTGCCGCGGGGGTTGAAGGGGCTTTGTCGCGCATCTCAAGTTCGCGCAGAGAATCCGGCTGTGCCGGGTCGGCGTCGCGCGCTCGCTCCGGCCACTTCAAGCTGACCAGGATCGGCATCTTGGCCTTCTGCAACATTTCCACCGAGCGCCAACCTTCCTCGCCGCCATATAGGACGGCGTTCATGTGAAGCTCGTTGGCGAAGCGGATCATCCGATCGATCTCTACTTCGCGCTGCGCCGGAATCATGGTACGCGGGCTGGCAATGACCGCTTCGAGAGTCCGGTCATAGGCGGGGCGCTGCAGGCCTTGCGGATGCTTCGCGTAGATGGAGTTAGCGAGTTTATAGTGATCGGCATCCAGATAAATTTGGCGAACATAGGCGATGGTGCCGAACAACGCGGAAGGAAAGGACCGGCCAAATCCGCCGCTGTTGGAGATGCGCAGATACTGACCGGCGGACGGCGAGA
>CAXSIG010000199.1:0-8570 GCA_964237255.1 uncultured Bryobacteraceae bacterium | reverse complement strand
TGCCGGCGACGCGCTCGGTGCTGCATTGCCAAGCGCTGCGATCCGGCGCGCGTGTTGACACCGGAGCCGATCGCGACCGGACCGGTGTTTTCGAAGCTGCCAATCGAGGCACGGTATTGCTGGACGAAATCGGCGAAGTGGACCTCAATTTCCAACTCAAGCTGCTCCGCTTCATGCAGGAGCGGGAAATCCGTCCGGTAGGAAGCGCCCGGTCGAAACCGATCGACGTCCGGGTTATCGCGGCTACAAACAAGGACTTGCAGGCCAAGGTGGAAGCCGGTACATTCCGGGAAGATTTATGGTTCCGCCTGAACGTCGTCCGGATCAAGATTCCGCCGTTGCGGGAGCGCCGCGGGGATGTGCCGTTGCTGGCTAAGTTTTACCTGGATTATTACAACGGACTGTACAACCAGCATGCTCGCCTGATGGAGTCGGGTGTGAAAGCCATGCAGGAGCAAACGTGGAAGGGAAACGTGCGGCAACTGCAACACCTGATTGAGCGTTTGTCGATCCTTGCTCCCGGGGGACAGATTTCCGGCGAGGCGGTTCACGATGCGTTAGAGGCCATGGAACCGCACGAGCACAATGTGGAAACGCTCGCCGACGCCGAAGAAGATCAGATTCGGCGCGTTCTGGCCGCCACCGGCGGTAACAAGAGCCGTGCTTCGCAGATTCTGGGCATCGAACGGAAAACGCTGTATCGCAAACTCGAACGCATGAAGTTGTAATGGATTTCGTTCAGCAACTCAAGCAGCAGGTCGATATCCTTCGCACCGTGCAGGATTATGTCCGGCTCACCAAGCGCGGGCAGCGCTACGTCGGCTTATGCCCGTTTCACAGTGAGAAGACACCGTCCTTCAGCGTGACGCCCGCGTTGCAGTTTTTCTACTGCCACGGCTGCCACGCCGGCGGGGACGTGTTGAGCTTCGTCATGCAGATGGAGCACGTCAGCTTCTTCGAAGCTCGCAATCTGCTGGCGGAACGGAACGGCATCCCGCTACCCAAGCGCTCCGAATATGCTGACGACGATACCAAGCTCCGCGCCGCTGTATATCAGATGCACGAAATCGCGCAGAGTGAGTTCGAAACTCAGTTGCGCTCGTCCCAAGGGGCCGAAGCGCGCGACTACTTAAAGATGCGCGGAGTGTCGGAAGAAAGCGTGCGGGAGTTCGGGATCGGGTACGCGGGAAAGGGATTGCTCCGAACGTTTGAGGCGCGGGGGTTTACCCAAGACCAGCTCGCGGCGAGTGGGCTGGTCGCCCGAAGCGAGGAGGGGCGCTTTTACGAACAGTTCCGGAATCGCCTGATGTTCCCGATCCATAGCGAATCGGGCAAGGTAATCGGATTCGGCGGTCGCGCGCTTGACCCATCGGAAAAAGCGAAATATATCAATTCGCCAGAAACGCCGATCTATCGAAAGAAGACCGTTCTTTACAACCTCCATCGGGCGCGCGAAGGAGCTCGCAAGTCGGGCCGTCTGGTGATGGTTGAGGGATACATGGACGTGATCGGCGTGTATTCGTCCGGCATCAAGGAGGTGATTGCAACTTGCGGCACCGCCCTGACGCGCGAACAGGTGCAGACGATGAAGAGGCACGCGCCCGCGATCACGGTTAACTTCGATCCCGACGCGGCTGGTTCGAACGCTGCGGAAAAGTCGGTCGGGCTGTTGCTTGCCGAATCGATACGCATTCATGTCGTACAGTTGGCAGGCGGGCTGGACCCGGATGAATACTGCCGCGAACACGGCGCTGAAGCCTATGGGGAATGTGTCGACAAGGCGAAGTCGTATTTCTATTGGCTGGCCGACCGGGCACGGGCGAAGTTCGATATGCGGACTCCCGAAGGGCGCGTGGATGCTTTCCAGTTCCTTCTTCCGGCCGTACAAGGGTTGACGGACAAGCTGGAGCGCGTCGCCATCGCGAACGATCTGGCGTCCTACCTGAACGTTTCGAGCGGCTTGGTACTGGAGAATTTCCGCAAGATGGCGGCGGATAAGCGCGATACACCCGCGCAAATCGTTACGCAACGGCTCCCGGAAGCGGACCGGATTGTGCTGGCGGTCCTTCTCTCCGACCCAGACACGCACGATACGCTGCTGCCGGAATTACAGGATTTGGAAAGCCTGGAGCTGTCGCCCGCAAAACGGATCTACGATGCCGTGTTCGCGATTCTTACTTCGGGTGAAGTTCTTTCGTTCGCCTCACTCCATCAACGGCTGGAAGATGCGGACAAAAAGACCCTCTCCGCTTCCCTGCTCTCCGAGCACGCGAACGAACACAGCGTCAACATCGACGCCGCGATGGCCTGCATCGCCGCTATGAAACGGCGCGCGTCGGACAGCCGGGTATCGGACTTAAAAGCACGGATCCGGGACGCGGAACGTAGCGGCGATTTCGCCGCGGCATTGGCCCTCGCAAAAAGTTTGTAACGTTCGTTAGCCGTTTCTCACTTCTTTTACGCATTAGCTTGTGGAGCTTAGCGTGAACGATATAGACGAAGCGGAGTTTCCGGAACTTTTAGAGGCTGAAGCCGAAGACGAGTTCTATGCCGCAGACTACACCGATGATCCCGTGCGCCTTTACCTGCGCGATATGGCGACGGCTCCCCTGCTGACGCACTCCGGTGAAATCATGATCTGCCGGCGGATCGAGCAAAACCAGAGTACAGTTCTAAAAACCCTGACGCGATCTTTTTGGGTGCTCCGCGAGATTTGCGCGCTCGGCGAGGCAGTGGAACGGGGCGCTCTGTCGATTCGAGACGTATTGCAATTCTCTGATCCTGTTCCTTCCGAAGACGAACTGGCGAGTGAGCGGGGAGCGTTTCGGGCCGCCATCGAGCAGGCGGGTGACTTGCGCGTACAAGCCCTCCAGGTACGCCAGGAGCTTCTCGCAACTTCCGCGCCCGTGGTGACCAAACAGCGCCTTCGCTGGAGCTTGGGTAAACTTTGCGTTCGGATTTCCCGGTGCTTGCTTCCGCTCCGCTTCCAGTCTTCTGTAATTCGAGAGATAACGAACCACGCTACGGCCATGGTTGAACAGGTAAACCAAATCGAGCGGAAGCTGGTGTGGAATCGACGGCAACTACAGTCGGGAGTCGCGTGTTCAATCGATCTACCTCGGGAGCAGGCGCGTTTGATTCAGGAGATGACCTCCTTCGAGGACCAACACCTGATTGGCTCGGCGGACCTGCGGCGTTCGGTAGATCGCATCCGGCAGGCAAACCGGAAAGCGGACGGAGCAAAACAGGAATTGATCGAGGCGAACCTGCGTCTGGTGGTCAGTATCGCGAAACGGTATACCAATCGAGGATTACAGTTCCTCGACTTGGTTCAGGAAGGAAACATCGGACTGATGCGGGCGGTCGATAAGTTCGAATATCGCCGCGGCTTTAAGTTTTCAACTTACGCCACCTGGTGGATACGGCAAGCCATGATCCGCGCGATTGCCGACCAGTCTCGGACCATCCGCATTCCCGTGCACATGCTGGATACGGTCAATAAGCTGCTGCGGACGACTCGCGCGCTGGTTCAGGAACTCGGCCGCGAACCTACCGACGAGGAGATTGGAAACAAGCTGGAACTACCGATCGCAAAAATCCGGCTAGCCATGAGAATGGCACAGGAGCCGCTTTCTCTCGAGACTCCCGTGGGCGAAGAAGAAGATTCCCAGATCGGAACTTTCCTGGTCGACCGCGAGTCGGCCTCGCCTTCCGATCAACTGCTCCAGCGCAACTTGCGCGAGCAGACGGAGAAAATTCTCAACACGCTCACGCCGCGGGAACAAAAGATCCTTCGGCTTCGCTTCGGGTTAGAAGACGGAAACGAATACACGCTGGAGGAGGTGGGCCAGAATTTTCAGGTGACCCGCGAACGCGTCCGGCAAATTGAAGCAAAAGCTTTGCGGAAATTGCGCCACCCCAGCCGCAGCCATCGTCTGCGAAGCTTTCAATGCGTGGCAGGTTGGTAAGCCGCTCTACTTGATCAAGGCTTTCACCGCGGGCGGCGGTTCGAAGATGTGGGGCGGGAACTCCGGATTGATCTGAACGGATTCGATAGTGAGGTTGATGTTCTGTCCCGCCAACGTTTGCCGGATGGTATGGGGCATCAATATCGGACCTTCTTTTCGGTAGTCGCCAATCATGGTCGATACGGAAATCTCACCCATGGGCATAGTGATGGTCGCGCTTTCCTTCACCATAAGGCCGGAATCCTTCTCGTAATATTCGGTCTCCGGTTTGCCTTCCTGCGGCGTTAAAACCATCTTGTAGCAAGGCTTGCCCTCGACATCCTCCATGCCCACTACTTCCAGGCTCTTGTAGAGTTTTCCGGCACTCAGAAACTTAGTATTGATCTGGGCGGCGCGAATTGCCACAGCCCTTTCTTCGCCAGCCTTGAGCCGGGGGCCTTCCATCGCGGAGTTAGCCCAGGCATTCACTCCATCGGTTCCTTCCTCCATCTTCCCAACGGCGGGAATATCGATGACGGTGACCTGTTTCCCCGGTTCCATATCGTAGATGATGAGCGAGCCTTTGATACTTTGGGACGGCATACTCATCAACCCTTTCGCGATGGATCCGTGAACCTTGTCGTACGCCTCACGCCCTCCTGTCGCGGTGATGTAGTGGGCAAGAATCTCTTCCCCTTTCGGAAGATTCGCGGGAGCGAAAAGAAGAAGCGCGATGACAAAGTGAATCGGCATGATTTACGGGACTGGTTGCTTCATCCAGTGTAATGCGCGCGCTAGCACCTCGTCCTCTCCGCGGAGGAGGCCGGCGCGCGTCGGGCGCACCAAATCGTCCGGAGTGACTCCCTTGCCCTCCAACACCGCGCCACCTTTCGAAGTGTAGTTCGCGATGGCGTACTGGAACGCGTCGCCGTTCGGTAACCGCTCAATCACGGAGGGTAGCGCCGCCCCGGCGGTAGGCGATCCGAAGATTCGGGCACGCTTCAGATCTTGCAGGCCCCCGGCAAAGATTTCGGAAGTGGACGCGGAAAGGCCGTCCACTAAAATGGCGAGTTGTCCCGTGAACTGGGGAGTTCTGGGATTAATGGCGAATTTGAGCGACGTGTCGCGCATCTGCATGGTGCCGAGCAATTGACCGGCATGATCGACGAAGAATCCGGCCATGCCCATAGCCATGCCTCCAATCCCGCCGGGATTGCCACGCAGATCGATCACGAAACCCGTACAGCCCTTGCAGGACTCGATCGCGTCAGAAAGTGCGGGTATCAAGCGGCCGGGATCGAGAAAAATGTTGAAAGCGAAGTACCCGACTTCACCGATCTGCCGCGACTCAATCCAGACATATTGAGTCGGTAGGTTTCCGAACGTGGTTGGCTGACCGCGAGGCGCAAACTCGGAGCCGGTGGGCTTGGCGTTCTTGCCATTCCCGTCCGAAAGAGTCAAGTCATGATCGCCCGCAAAGCTTGCTACAGCGCGGGCCGACATCAACTCGCCCATCGTGGAACGCGCGTACACCTTATCCAACTTAGCCAGCAGATCCGCCGTTCCGTCGACTTCCCAGCCCTTATGATTGCCCGAGATGAGGATTGGTTTTCCGTCGATCACTCGGACGTCCATCGCTTCGGCGCCGCCGTGGATTTCGGAGTACACGTCGCCGGGAATCACACCGAAATGGGTGAGATGAAGGCGTCCGATAAGGTCCGCGAAAATCTTGCGGGCGGCCTCCATCGTTTGGGCCTGCTTCAGCTTAGGGAGAAGCTCGTCATGCGCCGCTTTCCACGCGGCAACATCGAAATTTTTGTCCCAAGTTTTATCCTGGACAGTGCTCCAAACGTACTCAAATGACTCAGTGTTCTTGGCCGCCTGATCGGCGGTTAGAGCCGCGCTGCACGACCAAGCGGAAAACAACAGCAGAACAATGGGGCGCAAGCTTAATTCTATCGTGGGCTATTCTTCGTGATAAACAGCGCGTGGGGCCATCCCGTGTTCCATGCTCTGCGTTTCTGTGTATCCCGCTGGGATCTGAAAAAGTGAGGCATCCGGATTTGCGCGCTTGATGTTGCTTAGGGTGTAGACCGTCTCACCCATCCGAGGGTCACTCCGCTTGCTCATGATGACCATCTGCAAGTCGGGCGAGTACCAGCGCTCGCTTACGATATGGATCGGACCCTCATTCCCGATTTGACCGGCGGGGATGGTGACGGTAGTACGCGTCCCTTCCACGGCCAAACCTTCCATGACTCGCTTGTCGAGTTGCTCGACGGACGATTTCTCTGCGCTCCCATCGGTCCGGGTAATTTTGAAAGCGGTCGCTGAACCACCACCCGCCCTCATCTCGGCGAGTTGTTTCACCTGTACTTCAAGCATGCGCCTCGCCTCAGTCATCTGAGCATTACCTCCCTTCATGACTGTATGGTTCTTCGGATCCAGCACAAAATGTGTCGCGGCGACAGGATCGTTGACGATTACGGTGGAATCGGAATCAGTCAATGGCTCGACCCGTGTGCGCCCTTGCTGATCGCGATAGAGGGTGGCTGAGGTGGTTTTCACAATCCGGTTTCCATCGGAGAGAACCTGCGTCATAACCGATTTCTCCTCCGCAGAGTACGGGGCGCCTGTCACCAACTTCGACTGCGCACCGAGCCCATCTCCGATTGTCTGAAAAGAGAACTGTCTGGCGTTGAATTCGGCAATCGTCTTCTTTTGTTGAGCTATCTGCTCTTGAGCGATGGCCGTTCCGGTGAGCGCAAGCGCCGCCAAGGTCGTGATGCAAGTCGTCTTCATCGTCATTTGTTTCTCCTATGGAACTACTCGGACGGCTCGCGCCAATCCATCTTCTCCGACCAACACATCCGCATTAACGGTGCTGTTCGGGTCACTGCCTGGAAACGGAAAACCCCAATAGAGCAGTTGCGCCGCCGGCATGCTGACGCGAACCACCTCTGCGCGGTCCATGTCGCCGACCGGCTCCGTATACGGGATGCGCATTAGAGGCGGGATGGCCGGCTCATAAACCAGGGCTGGCCGGCGAAAGATTGCAAGCAATACAGCAGCAGCAAATGCGACCGCGCCGATTGGCAAGACCCATCGCGATCTTTGCAAACGAACACGTTTCAGAAGCTTCATTTGCAAGTTCGGCGACGGGCCTCTGGTCTCATGCGCAGCCAGGGTTGCCAATGCCTGCAGCAGCCGCTCCTCATTCCCGTTCATACTGCGCACCTCGCTTGCATTCGAGAGATCAACAGCGCCCGGCCGCGATGAAGGCGGGAACGCACTGTTCCAACAACACAGCCCAAAACTGTTGCGGCGGCTTCATAGCTCATCTCCTGCAGATCGCAAAGGACCACGACCTCACGATTCTTTTCCGGAAGCCGTAGAATTTCCTCATTCAGAGCTTCCAGGTCTTCTCTGGCGGTAAGGCATTCGAGCAGACCATTGTCATTTCCGACCGGTTCCGCTTTGTCATCGTCCAGTCGCTGGAATCTGCGACTGCGCTCCAAATAGCGGTGCAGAATATGACGCGCAATGCCATAAAGATACGCGCCGATGGTTCCCCGCCGGTCGTCGAAACCGCTTGGGCGTCGGATGTATTCGAGAAACGCATCGTGCGTGATCTCTTCCGCAATGGCTGGACTTCCGCTCATGTGGAGCGCATAGCGGTAAATAGCAACGGAGTACTGGCTGTAAACTTCCGTGAACCGGGCCGTATCCGTCATGCAGTATCTACACTGCATTGCGGGCGCTCAGGCCCAAAGTTCCATTCCTTGCTAGTTTTTATGCGACTTTTCTAAGTTTCGAAACGCGCCCGACTTCCACCCATTCCACAACAAAGATATTTCCTGCATGGTCGAAGCATGCGCCGTGCGGGCAAACGAAACGGCCCGGCGTGAATGCGGTTCGGTCCATGGTCCGGGTCTTGCGATATTGGCTGGTGGAATCGTCGCCCAGGATTACGGCTACGCGATTGTCTTTATCTAGAACGGTGACTCGCGCGAACAGGTCGGGGATAACTACGTCGCCGTTCTTGTAGAAGCCAAAGTGACACAGAGCGTTCATGTTGTCGACGAAGTCCATGTGCTCGCCGGCGAGAGTGAACCGCTGCAACCGTTTGTTACTTCGATCCGCCACGGTGAGATTTGGTGTAGTGCCGCGCAAATCGACCGTGAGGCCATGCGGACAATCAAGCTGACCTTTTTCTTTGCCCTTGCCGCCGAAGGTTCGGATGTACTTCGCGTTCGAATCGTACTGATTGATGTAGCTTGAGCCGTAGCCATCGCCGACATATACGTCTCCATTGGGAGCGATGGCGACATTGGTCGGGCTGTACTTGATCTTTTCCGCATGGTAGGGAGCCGCTTCTTCCGGATAGCCGATTTTCCACACGTGCTCGCCGTCTAGCGTGGTCTTGACGACCACGGCGTTCTTGGTGTCGCAGAGGTAAAGAAATTCCGCGGAGCCCTATTTCCGCATGTGCAGTCCGTCGCGCTCTGCCTGGAAGACGCGGTGCGCGCGAGCGAACGCCGCCGGCTCGCCTCGGAATTGCGGGGCCTGATCCTCGGATTGGAGGGTGCGCGCAATGCGTTCGAGGACCGCGGGCGGGTGCGC
>CAXSIG010000198.1:4311-8613 GCA_964237255.1 uncultured Bryobacteraceae bacterium | reverse complement strand
GTGCGCTGCCCAACCGAGGTGCGTTTCGAGGATCTGCCCCACGTTCATACGGGACGGAACACCCAACGGGTTAAGTACGATTTCGACAGGCGTGCCGTTTGGAAGATACGGCATATCTTCTTCCGGAAGAATGCGAGCGACGACACCCTTATTACCGTGGCGGCCGGCCATCTTATCGCCTACCGAAAGCTTGCGCTTCATAGCGATGTAGACCTTGACCAGCTTAATGACGCCGGGGGGCAACTCATCGCCCTTGCGAAGCTTCGCGATTTTCTCGTCCGTGATCTTCTCGAGCACGGCAATCTGACGCGACGTCATCTCTTCGATGTCGTCGATTTGTTCGTTGACCCGAACGTCCTTATCCTTCAGGCGCATGCGCTTCAGGTCGCGGGCACGGATCTTTTCGATCATGTCGCGCGTGATCTCGACACCCTTCGAGAGAAGCTTTTTGTTGGTCTTCTCATCGTGCAGGTCGGCAAGAATTTCCTTGCCTTCGAGAAGCAACGAGAGGCGCTTCGAACGCTCATCGGTAAGAATGCGGATTTCGTCCTGTAGGTTGCGTTGCAGGCGGGCGATTTCCTGTTCTTCGATATGTTTCGCGCGTTCGTCTTTGTCCTGGCCTTTGCGAGAGAAAATCTTGCAATCGACCACAGTACCTTCGATGCCAGGGGGACAGTACAGCGAAGCGTCTTTCACGTCGCCGGCCTTTTCACCGAAAATTGCGCGGAGCAGCTTCTCTTCCGGGGTCAACTGTGTTTCGCCCTTTGGAGTAACTTTTCCGACCAGGATGTCGCCGGGTTTCACGGTAGCGCCGGTTCGGATCACACCCGAGTCATCAAGATTCTTCAGGAACGAATCGGCGATGTTCGGGATGTCGCGAGTGATTTCCTCCGGACCCAGTTTGGTATCGCGGGATTCCACTTCGAATTCTTCGATGTGAATGGAGGTGTAATAATCTTCCTTCACCAGCTTTTCGCTAATGAGGATGGCGTCTTCGAAGTTGTAACCGCGCCAAGGCATGAAGGCCACAAGCACGTTGCGTCCGAGAGCGAGTTCGCCGAAATCCGTGCAGGGTCCATCAGCCAGGACGTCGCCCTTGACGACGCGCTGACCCATTTTCACGATGGGCTTCTGATTGATACAGGTGTTTTGATTCGAGCGCTTGAACTTGGTCAAGGTGTAGATGTCCGCGCCGACTTCGCGGGAGAGTTGACCTTGATGCGGGGCACCTTCGACACGAACGATCACGCGTTCAGAATCGACCGAATCCACAATGCCGGAGCGTTTACAGAGGACGACGGCGCCGGAATCGCGGGCCGTAACCTTTTCCATACCGGTACCGACATAGGGAGCGTCGGCACGGAGGAGCGGCACGGCTTGCCGTTGCATGTTCGAACCCATGAGCGCGCGGTTCGCGTCGTCGTTCTCAAGGAACGGGATCAGCGAGGCAGCAACGGAGACGAGCTGCTTCGGGCTCACGTCGATGTATTCGATTTCGTCGCGATTCTTCAGGACGAAGTTACCGGCTTGACGGGCGTTAGCGAGTTCCGGAACGATGCGGCCGTTCGGATCAAGCTCCACGTTTGCCTGGGCAACGACGTACTTGTCCTCTTCCCAAGCGGAAAGGTATTCGCAATGGGCTTCGTACTCGGCGATCTGCTTGCCTTTGCTGAGATCGGTATTCGCTTTTTCCATCTCCCCGCGGCGCATCACATCGCCTACCTTGTAAGCGGTATCGCCGGGGTTCAGGACTTTGATTTCATCGGTGACCGCACCCTTCACAACCTTGCGATAGGGCGATTCGATGAAGCCGTACTCATTGATCTGCGCAAAGCAGGAAAGCGACGAAATCAGACCGATGTTCGGACCTTCCGGCGTTTCGATGGGGCAGATACGACCGTAGTGAGTCGGATGGACGTCGCGGACTTCGAAGCCGGCGCGTTCGCGAGAGAGACCGCCCGGTCCAAGCGCCGAAAGACGCCGTTTGTGCGTGATTTCGGAGAGTGGATTGGTCTGATCCATGAATTGCGAGAGCTGGCTGGAACCGAAGAACTCGCGAATGGCAGCCATTACAGGCTTCGCGTTGACCAGATCATGCGGCATGGCGGTCGACATTTCCTGGTAGACCGACATCTTTTCCTTGATCGCACGTTCCATGCGAACCAGGCCGATGCGGAACTGGTTTTCCAGGAGTTCGCCAACCGCGCGAACGCGGCGATTGCCCAAGTGATCGATATCATCGACCGCGCCAAGACCCTTGCGAAGCTTCAACAGATACTTGATGGTCGCGAGGAAGTCGTCAGGCGTGAGCGTCCGATTGTCGAGCGCGGTGGCGTCGGCCTTATCGAACAGCTTGATGTTGAACTTCATGCGGCCCACACGCGAGAAATCGTACTTGCGGTGGTCGAAAAACATGCCCTGGAAAAGCTGAGTGGCAGTGTCGACGGTGGGCGGATCGCCGGGACGCAACTTGCGGTAAATTTCGATCAGCGAATCCTTCTCGCTCTTGACCGGATCCTTCTTGATGGTCGCGGAAATGACCGTGCCGACTTCGTCGCGTTCCGGGAAAATGATATCGAAGCTTTCCAGGCCGGAGTTGATCAGCTTGTTCAGAACGGCGGTGCTCAGCTCGGCATTGGCGTCGACCAATACTTCGCCGGTTTCCATGTCGACCACGTCGGCAGCCATGAAAGCACCCTCAAGATCGTTCGGCGCGACTTCCACCTGTTCGATCTTTTGCTTCAGGATGTCTTTCATCAGGGTGGAAGTGATCTTCTTACCCTGGCCGACAACGGCTTCCCCTGCCGCATTGTTGATGGCATGCGAGAGCTTCATGCCCTGCAACGCTTCATCAACGGTCCAATACAGCTTGTTGTCGCGCGGAGAAATCTTCGACACCTTATAGAAGGCGCGGAGGATCTGCTCATCCGTTTTGAAACCTAACGCGCGGAGGAATACGGAACCGTAAAACTTGCGCTTGCGGTCAATGCGGACGTAGAGCAGATTTTTCAGGTCATACTCGAACTCCACCCAGCTTCCGCGATACGGAATGATCTTCCCGAGGAAGTAGCCCTGCGCGGCGATGCGCTCGAAAAACACGCCGGGTGAGCGATGCAACTGGCTGACAATGACGCGCTCGGTGCCATTGATGATGAACGTACCGTTGTCTGTCATCAGCGGAATTTCGCCGTAGAAGACTTCCTGTTCCTTGATGTCGCGGACGCTCTTCACGCCGGTATCGGGGTCTTTCGAGTAGACAGTCAGGCGGATGGTAACTTTGAGCGGCGCCGCGTATGTCATCCCGCGCGCCTGGCACTCCACCATGTCGTACTTGAGCTGAAGGCCAACCGGATCGCCGCACTTATTGCAGAACGTAACGACGTTCTTATTAAAAGTGCCGCAATGGTTGCAAAGAATATCGCCTGGGTGGAACGGATCGGTCTTAATGCTGTTGCCGCAATTGCGGCACGTGGACCGAAGGTGATTCAGGCCTTTCAAGTTTCCGCACTTGCATTCCCAGTTGCCGATCGAATAATCGACGAACTCGAGCTGGCTTACACCGCGGAAATCGGAAATCGGAAAAACGGAATTAAAAACGGTTTGGAGCCCAATGTCTTCGCGTTCATTGGGCAGCAGGTCCATTTGCAGGAAGCGCTCATAAGAGTTTTTCTGCACTTCGATCAGGTTAGGGATCGGGATGGAGGTCTTGATCTTAGAAAAATCGACTCGTTCGGGGGTCAGACCATTTGCTTGAACATTCATTAACGTAAAACTCCTGAAGGCAAAACAGCCACGGCGGCGGTTAACGACAAACGGCTATGAGACAAAAATCGACGGACCTTCGGGATGCACTTTCCTCAGGAACGACGGTGGTTGGATGGAAAAACAGAATTGGGAGGATCGGGGTAATACGGATTCAGCGGATAAAGACGGACGGGTAGCGTGCGAATTTTTGCGCAAGCGTAACTCGCGCTCAGATTCGAGTGCTTTGAAATTTGAAGAGGAGGATCCCAAATTCGCAGTCACCGATCCGGACGCCTACCCGGAAAGAAAACCAATTCTAAATGTGATGGTAACAGAGGGTGGGCGGGGTGTCAAATAAGCGGGCGAAAGGGGTATGATTCCGCTTCAACCAGTTGTACTGAGTGCTCGGGTCGGCGAGGGCCTGCGAGTCCGATAAAGCATAATTCGGTTGCAGCCGGGTTCTGTGGGGTTTTAAGCCGGGTATTTGCAAGACACTATTCGTTCTAACGTCAGCAACTAGCCGGGTTCGATTCGTGCCATTGTACTTTTTGAAAGCGT
>CAXSIG010000198.1:0-4301 GCA_964237255.1 uncultured Bryobacteraceae bacterium | reverse complement strand
CGCGTGGGCTGAAGGCATCCAACCGCAAGTTTCTTTTCCAGCCTAAAAGAAAATGCGGAGAGAACCCTGAAGAGTCCCGTTCTGTCCGTACCAATTGCTGAAGCTATAACCCCCAGCCGAGGGAAACTTGCCGAATAGTTGTGGGCTGGAAAGATTGACCACCGTGTTCGCCGTATTCAGCCAGCGATTTTCAGGAAACAGGTTATTCGCATCCATACGAGCCGTCAGCCTGTACTTTTCCCGGAACGCCCAGGTCTTCGAGAGCGAATATTGCGGCCACCAGACCCAACCGGTACGCGCAAGCCCATACCCCGCATTACCCGCCGTGAACGGAGCCGGGTTCGAAAAAGCGTTCAGGTTAAAGAAAGGATTCTGGGAACTCTGGGGCCACATGTTCGGACCGATCTCATAACCGGGAACATTAATTTGCGCTCCGCCATTCACGTTCGGAGCATAGCCCTGTCCCGGAAGATACCGGTTGGGGCTCCCGGCGAGCGTAAATGCAACGGGCAACCCGCTCCGAATGCTCTGAATGGTCAACAATTGCCATCCCCCAATCACCTGGTCCACAATGCCGCCCTGGTTGGCAAAACGCCGGCCTTTGCCGAACGGCAGTTCATAGGTGACCTGATTCACGAATTGAAACTTCTGATCGCTCGCGGCAACGGATTTTGTGAGGGCCCAGTTGTAATATTCATAGCCGCCCGCCTTTCCCGCAGGCAAGTTCTGGTCACCGCCCGCTCCACCTACTATGTTCTTGCTATACGTAAAGATGAAATTGGCGGAAAGACCACTCGAGTAACGATGCTGCAGATGCGCAACAAAAGCGTTGTAAGTGCTATGCCCAAAGTTGCTTGTTTCGTTGATCTGCCCGAAATTTGGATAGGCCAAGTAGGGCTGGGTATTCGCGTAAACGGTGTTCAGGAGAGTGGTATCGGTCGAGCTGTAAGTGGAACGGGGCAGAACGTTGATGTTGGTCGTCCCGAGGAGCGCCACGCCCGAGGAGCCCTGATAAATCAATTCGGCCAGGTAATTCGGCTTAAATTCCCACTGAAAACTCCCCGAGTAATTCATTGTGTACGGGTTGCGTAAGTGTGGGTCGATGTACGTTATGTTTCGCTGGCTTAGATTGGCGCCCGCGTACACAGCCGTCTTTGTCGAAGGATCGATGTTGTAAGTAATCGGGCCGGGGCCTTGCGAAAGGTAAAAAGCCGGTAAGGGGGAACCGGATTGTTGCTGCACAACCGCTTGGGCGGTGTATTCATCCTGGCCGACATTCTGCACGACGTCCGCCGTGAACATTCCGAATGACCCGCGGAACACCCAGTTCGGCCGGAAATTGTACGCTAGCCCAATGCGAGGAGTGAAGTTGTTCTTATCGGAGCCGTAGAGGGACCCCCGTGGATGAACGACGGCGCCGGGAAGACCTGTCAGCACATCCTTACCTGCGGGATCGAAATTCGACTTCTGCCCGTGTCCGGTCTGAGTTGGCGATTCATAGCTGTAGCGAACCCCCACGGATAGGGTCAATCCGCGTCGTAGCCGCCAATCGTCTTGAACATAAGCCTGATGGAGATACCAATAAGGAAGATAGTTCGCAAGCAAAGTAGTAAAACTAGCGGATGTAACAGCCCCCAGTTCAAAAGATGCGAAGGAATTCCCAGTGTTGGGTGTAAAGGGAAGGCCACTGCCGGCGGTGGAGAAGTTATAGACTCCGGAAGGTTGTGAGGCGGCAATATCGTTCTCACGCTGACGCATTCCCTGGTATCCCCACTTAAGCGTATGCAGACCAACCACCTTGGTCATGTTGTCGGCGATATTGATGTTCTCATTTAAAGTGCGGGCACTCGCGCCGGGATTGGCGGTGAAACTCACGGAACTGCCGCCGGAATTTACAAAACCGGGAAAGGTCTGCGGCCCCACTCCGGGAATACCAAGAAGACCGGCATAATCCTGGTTCGCCGTTACCGCGGAGGTACGGTCGTTACGGCGCTGATAGCCGAAACGAATTTCGTTGATGAGCGTTGGGCTGATGGTGTAAACATGGCCGACCGCGACGTTCCGCTCATCGATAGGCTCAGGCAAACCGAATGCAAACGCGGTATTGTCTAGCTGTGTCAGGTGAAATAGAATGTTCTCGCGTCCGCCAATGACGCGATACTTGTTCCAGATGTACCGGACGAAGATCCTCTGTTTCTCTCCAAGTTGTTGGTCAATCTTTCCCAAGTAACCCTGACGATCCGAAATGTAATGATTGCCCGCAATGTAGTTATTGTTGGGTCCGGTGTTGGTGAAGGTGCTGGGAAGGTTGGGTAAGTTGTAAGGCTGCAGGGACAGAAACTTGCGGACCACAGGGTCGATGCGGCTAGGCGGAATCACATTACCGGCAAATTGAGTTGCGGTGTAACCCGTTCCCCCGGAGCACCCATTCGCATTGGCGCAAACAATGGATTTCGGATCGTAGATCGGAAGGCCTAAACCGTTGAAGCTGAAGTCGCCATTCAATTCGGCCTGAGTGGGAACGCTTACGGTTGCAAAGTTCTGTTCGTGGTCGTAATCCAGGCGATACCCCAAAAAGAAGAAGGTTTTGTTTCGTCCGTTGTAAAGACGCGGGATTACGATTGGGCCGCTTATGGTGGCATTGAAGTTGTGGTACTCGAACGGAGTGCTGGTTGCGCCTTGGTTAAATACCTGGCGGTGTAGCCAGGCTTTGTTGATATAACGTTCTTCCGCGGTGAAGTGCAGTTCGTTGGTACCGCTTTTCGTCGTCAGGTTATAAGCCCCACCCGCGGCATGACCGATCTCGGCGGGAATGCCGGTCGAATAAATTTGGGCTTCCTGCAATGAGTCCACCGGAGGGGTGATCAGTGTATTGGTATCGCCCAGCGCCTTTCCGACAGCCTGTTTGGCGAGCACACCATCTAAGGTGTAATTCAGTTGAGCTTCAGGCTGACCCAGGATGTGGTAAGTTCCGTCATTGTTCGCCTGCGCGCCGACTTGGTAGTACATGAAGTGCTGCGGCTTCGATTGCGGAATCGGCGTGTCATGAATTTCCTTGGCGTTGGTGGTTCCGCCAACGACAGCGTTGTCCGTTTCAAGCAGTGCCGCTTGTGCGGACACGTGGATCTCCTCCGAAACCGAACCAATTTGCAACTGCACATTGACGCGAGGCGTCTCTCCCGCGTTGAAAATCAGACCGGTTTGTTCATACTTTTTGAAGCCCGCGGATTGCACATCGAGCCTGTAATTTCCCACCAGCAGGAAGGGTGCGTAATACGCACCTTCGTTGTTTGTTTTTGTATGAGTGACAACATTCGTGTCGACGTTCGTCACGTCTACAATCGCATTCGGGACGGCCGAACCGCCGCTGTCCGTAACCGTGCCCACCAGGGTTGCCGTTCGCTGGTCTTGGGCAATGAGCAAGCAACTCAAGCCGCTCGCAAGAAAGATGGAGAGGAACCGTTTCTTCATAAAAGCCAAACCCCTGGTGGCACAGTAAATCACAAACGGCCGCACGTGTCCACAAGACGGTTGCCACGTTATACAATAGGTGGCGAATATGAAAAGTGGCTTGGCCCTTTTTTTATCGAGCCTATTCCTCCTTCAGGCAGCCGAGATTCCCGTTGCCCCGCTTGGGACATATAAGCCGGCGGAGCGAAAGTTTTGGGCTTTCGTACCTACGAAGGACGTCGCGGTTCCCGTCCTGAACGATGCAGGTGCAAGGCGGTGGGTCAAGACCCCGGTCGATGCATTCATCCTTCAAAATCTTCGGAAATCCGGGTTGGAACCAGCGTCGCCTGCCGATCGGGCAACGCTGATCCGGAGAGCCACCTACGACTTGCACGGTGTTCCGCCAACGCCGGAGGAAATCGATGCGTTTGCCGGGGACAAGAGTCCGAAAGCTTGGGAGAAAGTTATCGATCGGCTTCTCGCTTCGCCTCGGTACGGCGAGCAATGGGGACGCCACTGGCTCGATGTCGTTCGCTTCGCGGAGTCGGACGGCTACGAATACGATACGCATCGCCCGGACGCTTATCGCTACCGCGATTACGTGGTGCGCAGTTTTAATAGCGACAAGCCTTACAACGAATTCGTGAAAGAACAGCTGGCTGGGGACGAGATGGAACCCGCCACCGAAGATCGCCTGATCGCCAGTGGCTTCAATCGAATGGGTCCGTTGCGAAAGAATGTCGGGAATCAGAAGGTCGCCGGCTCGCGCAACGAAGTGTTGGTGGAGATGACCAACGTTGTAGGAGCCGCCTACCTGGGCGTCACTGTGGGATGCGCGCGCTGCCACGATC
>CAXSIG010000197.1:2528-8640 GCA_964237255.1 uncultured Bryobacteraceae bacterium | reverse complement strand
CGCCAAACTTCTTTTTCCGCGGCTCTTGTCCAGCAACCTGTTGCGGGTGGGACGGCTGGGGCACGATGTCGAAGCGTGTAGGGGTGCCGGTGCGCGTTGCCGCGCCGCCGTCCTGATCGACTTGAGCGATCTTTATGTCGAGCCTCGCGACCAAGATGCTGACCCGTCGCACAAGGTTGCGTTTTATCAGGGCCTGATCGGTCAGGGGGCGCCGCTCAATCTGTTATATGTGACTAGGGCTCTGCAGCCGTTTCGCGCATCAACAATGAGCTTGGCGGGCGCTAAATTCGCGGGCCTAGTGAAGATGTTAAGCGCCGAATACAGCCATGTCCAGGCGCGTTGTCTGGACCTTGACAGCATTGAGTGCGGCTCAGTTGAAAACCTGCGAAAGACAATTCTTGGAGAATTGCAAAGCGAGTTGCGGGAGACGGAAATCTGTTACCGGGGCGGAGAACGTTTCGTTCCGCGTCTTGAGGCCCGAGTAAGTGAGGAGGAGTATCGACAAAACCCGCCGCCTATCGCCGAGCATGGTGTCTATGTGGTGACCGGCGGAACCCGCGGGATTGGACTGGAGATTGCGAACGAACTCGTCCAACTCGGAGTGCGCAAGCTCGTGGTGATGGGGCAAGAGAGCCTCCCCGGGCAGGAGCAATGGAGCACCTGCCTGGCGTACGCTCTCGTTGAGCCCGGCTTGCGCGAAAAGCTTGCAGGTCTCCAGGCGTTGCGGCAAAGTGTGGATGTTCTCGAAGTCTACACGGGATCCCTCACGGATGGTGACGCGCTACGAGAGTTTCTTAAAAGGGTGCGCGAATCGCTTGGAGAACTGCGCGGCGTGGTGCACGCGGCTGGAGTGTATTCCAATCTCCGTACGCCTGCCTTTGTGCAGAAAGATCCGGGCGATATGCAGCGGGTTTGGGAACCGAAGGTAGACGGGCTGGAGCGATTGACAGAGGTGTTCGCCGACGATGACCTAGACTTCTTCATCTCATTTTCTTCGTTGACGGGATTGATTCCGTCGCTTGCCCGCGGCTCCGCCGACTATGCGAATGCTTTTATGGATTTTTCGTCGGCGTTTCAGTTCCACGAGAAGAGCCGCAAAGCCTGGCGGACTGTCACCTGGATCGACTGGCGCAACGCGGGGGTAACAGCCCGCTCGCCGCGCGCGGAAACTGAGCGGCTTGAGAAGAACCTGGCCGAAGTGGGGCTCTCAACCTTTGACAATCAACAGGGGCGGGCTCTGTTCCGGGCGGCCCTTCTCGGACCGGCGCGGCCGTGGGTCCTGCTCGGCTACATCGACGAAGAGGTTTTTCGCGCCGCACAGCCGTCTCTGCTGCACGGGCGAAAGAGTCTTGCCGGATCGTTTGCCCTGGAGACGCCGAGGCTGGCTGCTCTGGACGAACGCTTGGCAACGTGGGAGGAGGAGAAGCAGCGCGGAGTGCGATGTTCGGTAGAGACGTTGACGTCATATGTGCCGCTTGAGGAAATTCGCGGCTTAGACGACGAACGAATCAACCGTATCTATCGTTTGCTGGGGGATGAGCCGAAACACGAGCCGGTCGCAAGAGACCACGAGGTAACGGACGTGGAGCCCGGCCGAGACCTTGCGGCAATCGTCCGCGCCACGTTTTCGGGGTTGCTAAAATTGACCGCCGTGGACGACGGCGAAGCATTTCAAAACTATGGACTCGACAGCATTTCCGCCGCGATTTTCTCAAACCGGCTGGAGAAAGCGCTTGGGCGGTCTGTTCAGCCCGACTGGTTAATCGAATATCCCACCGTGTCGGCGCTTACGGAGCAGCTCGAAGCGGTTCAGGTTTGACGCTTACTTACGCGCACAGGCCAATATACAGGAGCCGGTCACGGCATTCAGGGCGTAGAAGTGCCACAGAATATCCGTCAATTCCACGACGTTAATCCTACCGTCGTAGAAGTCTCGATGGATAAGGTTTACGATGTGCAGAAAGTGTGGGCGCCAGATCCGGTCGGACGCATCCTGAACGTCAACCTCGCGAAAGCCCGCGTCCCGTAGTTGATCCGCGAATGCGCCCACGCTTTCCACGTGGTTGACGGCACTCGAGAACGGGGGGAATTGGGTGTGGCGATGCGCGGAGGTGAAGAGCACATCGGAAAGGACGAGATGTCCGCCGGGCTGCAGAACGCGGTAGGTCTCCGCGAAAAATTTACGCCGCGTTTCAAAGTGGAAGGCCGCCTCAATACACAGAACAGCGTCAAAGAAATCGTCTTCGAATTCCAGGTCAACCGCATTCATAACCTGCGCCTGGCAACCCGGCGCCTTTTCTCGGGTCGATTCAATTTGTTTTTGCGAAATATTGATGGCCCAAACTTGTTCCGCCGCGTAGTGGGCGAGGAGTCGCCGCGTAGAAGCGCCCATGCCGCACGCGACATCGAGGATGCGGCCTGTTTTTTCCGGAATCATCTCCAACAGGACGTCCTGCAACTGCGTAGCAGCTTGATGCAAAGTCGTCGTTTCCGCGGTCCAGTAACCCAGATTGCGAAAGTCGCTGTCGCCCACGAGGCGCAGCATCATCCCCGCGGGATCGAAGAAAGCTTTGTCATAATAGCGATTCACGGAAGCGGCCAGAGCGTCCTTGTCGGGGGCGGCATTATTGTCGTTCGCCTTGCGTCCTTCGTGCTGTTGAAGGTCGCGGTGCCGCCAGGATTGCACGTCGAGGCTCGAGCCGCCAATCAGTTGGGCAATAGCTTCGGGTACGTAGCCGATCGTGTCAATGTGTTTCGCTATATCATCAAACAGCCGAACTTTCAGCCGATCTTCGAGAGGAGTATTGTCGTCGTTCATTCACATCCACGTTAGTTTGTGTTTGGCTTCAATCGTGGAGAGGTCCACAGCGTGGTCCAGCCGCTTGACCGTTCTTTCTTCGAGATCGACCAGGAAATTGTTAAACAGCTTCCCGTGCAAGCGGCTTGGCAACCGCATCTTAATGTCGTAAACGGGCAGGCACCGAATCAGATAGAGCGCACGGTCGAATTCATCGCGTTTCCATGGCTCAATGGCGTGGAAGTTGCGGTTATTAAAAAGGACGATTTCGCCGCGCTGCGCTTCGGGCGCAGCAAAATGCCCATGCTTGTAATAGCGTTTTGCCATGGCGGTGCTCTGAGCGAAGTATTCCAGAAAGGCGGAGTAACCCTCGCTTTCCTTGAACCGGTCCAGACGGTCTGCGGGAATCTTCTCCGGATCGATATAGCCGTTCTCATCCAACGCGGATGGGTCCGTTCCGAAAAAATCCTCGAGCAGCAAAAGCAGGGCGTCGGACGAAACCTTCATCCTGCTCTCGGGCAAGATCATAATGCGGCCCCCGTTTTGCTCATTGAAGTCGACCAGTGGAATGAGGATAGATAAGTCATTCTCGGTTTCATAGAAGTGGTCGAAATTCGGGATATCGGCATGCAGAGAAAACGCCGTTCGCTCCCTGTCGTGTTCCAGGTAGATGTCGTGGGAAACAATGAGGTAGCGGGCTCCGAAGTACCGAGTGACATCCCGGGCGAAAATCACCTCGAACACGCGCTCGATAAACTGTTGTTCGGCGTATATCGATTTACGATATTTCTTGTCGATCCGCCTGTCGAGGTCGGCTTTCCTTTCCTCTTCCGTGATCGCCGTTACCGCGGCGCCATCAGCCGATTTTGTGGCCATGCGTGCGGCTTGGCTGGCGGCATTGTAGGCATAAGCGCCAATATCGTTGCGCGCCGCGATTGCGTTGTAGCAGCTGCGGATCTCGTCAACGAGTTGCGCCGGTACACTCACGTTTGGGCGCAGGATTCCGTTTGCGAGGAACTCCGAAACGGCGTCTGGTTTCAGCAAAGCATACATGTTATTGTCCCTTTCCGGAAAGGAAGTCCGAAAAAAGCGGAATCATGTCGCCGCCCCTATGAGTAGCGCGGTATTCGTCCCGCCAAAGCCGAAGGCATTGCTCAATGCCAGCCGGCACTGAACCTCAATTGTCGATGACTTCACCAGACGGCATCGCGTGTCTAAGGGCGATGTGAGATTCAGATTGCGATGCAAAAAGCCGTGCTTCAACTGCGTAAGGACTCCCACCGCTTCCACCACGGCGGATGCGGACAAGCAATGCCCGGTAAAACTTTTAGTCCCGTTGACCCAAACGGGTGGTGAACAGTCTCCAAAGATCCGATCTAACGCCTCCAGTTCGGCCGCATCGCCCGCGACAGAACCGGTGGCGTGCGCGTTAACAAACTCGACATCTCGCGCGCCAATGCCGGCCTCCTGCAACGCCAGTCGGATCGCGCGGCTCTCACCGTCCACCGACGGGTTGCTCAGGTGATTGGCATCAAGGCACATGGCTCCACCAAGTATACGGCCCTCAACTGCGGCGCCTGGCGTCGCGGCAAGGTCGGGGGACGCCAGAATTACACACGCCGATCCCTGGCCGTAAATGAACCCGTCCCGGCCCCGATCGAATGGCCGGCAGGCTTCCGCTGGGTCCACCCCATTGCGCAAACCGCCAAGCGCACCCGTGTGCTGCAACGCACGCAGTTCAACCGGCGAAAGATCGGTCATGGCTCCCAAGACGACACAAAGATCGCATCGGCCCGAAGCAACACGGCGCTGTGCTTCAATCAAGGCCACATTTCCACTTGCCGAGGCGCCTCCCACCGTCAGCCCTTCGCCGCTGAGCCGCAATACCTCACTCAGTATGCCGATGAGGTGTGTATCCATAGACGTAAGCGCGTATCGTGCGGGAACATACTCAGGAGCCGCGAGAAACTTCTCATGCATCCGATAGGTCTGGTGTAAGTCCGGATTGCTGCCGGCTACCACTACATGGATACGGCCCGGTTCGACTTCATGAGCGACGATTCCCGTTGCACTCCAGGCTTCCAAAGCAGTCAGCAGAGAAATCTGCAAGGGGAGCGAGTCTCGGCCCGCCACGCGATTAGCCCGCGCGGCCAAATCTTCCGGCAACTTCATTGCGGCCAAAGACTGCGCAAAGTTAAGTTCGCCGATTCGCGCGGCCACGGCCAGCCCATCATGCGCACAATGCGAGATGCCCGAGGTCCCGGACATCAGGGCGTCCGTGAAAGCAGATACCCCGGCGCCAAGCGCGGTGCGAATGCCGATGCCGACGACGGCGACATGGCGATCGTGGGCGCCTGCCACGATCCTACAACCGCCTGTGTAAGTGATCCACCACGGCTTGCATGTTCGTCGTTGTGCCCAATTCATGCAGAGGGAACTTCAGCTTGAGCGACTCCATCGTCTGCAAAACCACGTCGACGCGATCGATCGAGTTCGCGCCCAGGTCCTTCATGGAAACCGCGGGCTGGACCTGATCGGGACGGATCTCAGGCACAATCTCGAGCAAATGTCTTTTGAGCAGCTCAAAAATCTCATCTTTCGTTTTTGTCATTCTGATTACCGGTAGAGGGCGGCAAGTGTCTTCAAATGGGGGAGCGATCGTTTCACGGCCTGATAATCAACGCCAAAATCCACCAAACAGGCGATCTCGTTAACCCCCGCGGCGATCGCTTCATCTACCATCGAGACGCACTGCCCCACCGTGCCGAACAACGCCGCGGTCTTAAAGTAGCGGCTATACGCATAGGCCAGCATTTTGTCTTCGTCTTCTTCACCCAGCCCAGCTGCGCGTTCCACCCTGGCGTCCTGCGCGGCTTTTACGTGAGCCTTAAGGGAGGTTTTGATGTACTGCTTAAACGGCTGCTCCACGGCCCGTTCCACGGACGCCAAGTCGGTATCGATCATCGTGTGAAGCATCAGAGTGACCACGCCTTCGTCAGGGCGTAATCCGGTCTCCTCCCGCGCGCGGCGGTACGCACCGATTTTAGTCCTGAGCGCCTCCAGATTGTACCCATAAAGCATGGTGAAAACATTGTATCCCTGCGACCCCGCGTAACGAAATCCTTCTTCGTTCTGGGCGACCAGCATCCAGACTTTGAGTTCCGGCTGCACGGGTCGGGGGAAAACACGAATCCGCACGTCTTTTCCTTGAGGTCCAGGGAAGGTGACTGCGTCACCGCGCCACAGCTGTTGAATAAGCGGAATACGGTCGTTACAAATTGCACGGCGTTCGTCGTACGCGCGGGGTGCCAGAAT
>CAXSIG010000197.1:0-2518 GCA_964237255.1 uncultured Bryobacteraceae bacterium | reverse complement strand
AATGAAATCGTCGAAACTCCATCCGGATCCAAAGCCCAGGTCTATGCGGCCGCCGGACAGGACATCGTTCATGGCCCAGTTTTCCACCACTTCAGCCGGGTGATGCAGCGGCACCGAAACGCCCGCGGTACGGATGCGAATGCGCGAGGTTTGAGGGATGAGGTACGAAGCCATAACGGCGGGATTCGCATAGATCGACCCAAACTCGGAAAAATGGCGCTCGGGAATGTAAACCGCTTCAAACCCCTCCCGATCCGCGAACACAGTCACATCGCGCGTGAAGCGGTATTTCTCCGCGCTCGACACATCCTCGCGAACGTCGGAAAAGAATAGAAAGCTGAAGGCCATTTTGGCCTTTGAGGGCGATCGCGGCCGCACGCCCAATAAGCTCTCAAGACTCGGCTGCATGGCTTATTCCCAGGGAAACAATCCTTCCTCCACGAAGCGCCCGATTTTGGCGAGATTGTCGGAGTCTCCGAACATCTCCCGATTTGCGGCCGCTGCGTCCTGCCGCAATGCACCAATCGCACCATGGACTTTGGTCATGTACGCTTTGTAGCTCGCTATCGTGCGCGGCGATAAATGCCGTAAACGCAGCAAGTGTCTGCGCACGAGATCCGCGCTGTTCGATGCGCATGCATCGATCAATCCCCATGCTTGCGCTTGTGCGGCCGGCAGCGGGTTCGTCGTCAGGGTTAGATAGTGCGCCTTCTGAAACCCAATTCGTCGGACCAGAAACGGCAGGACACACGCGGGGAACAGGCCAAACAAGAGTTCCGAGAGACTAAAGACAGCCGTTTCATCGGCAATCACAATGTCACAAGCCGCGACAAACCCAACTCCCCCCGCATTAACCCGCCCACGCACATGAGCGACCGACACCCGCGGACCCTCCGCAAAACTTCGCCATAAGTCGTACAATGCCTCGGGCTCCACGTCGGCGGCTTGTCCGGCGCGCGCTCGTCCGTGAAGCGTTTCGAAATCGACGCCCAGGCAAAAAATCTCCGGCGCAGCTTCCAGCACAATGACAGAAATCGACTCGTCGCATGTATTCAGGACACTCTTCAACTCTGCGATCAACGCGGCCGAGATCGTATTGCGTCCGCCCGCCGCATCGAGCTGGACGAACAATACGGATTCGTCACGGCGTACAGAAAGAGAATCGTAGCGGCCCGTCAGCTGATCCACTCGTACTCCCGATGAAATTCGCGAATCTCCTTCAGGTAGAGACGCGGCTCCGCCGAAATTCCTTTGACCGCCTCGGCAATCGATCCGGAGTGCGGCTTTGCGTTTCGCGTACCGAACCTGACTGCGCCGCTCTCGCGTAACACCGTCTCGTATTCCTCTATCGACAGGGCGTACCGCCGATCAAACTGGTTCTTCAAACCCAGGGAGCGAATCCTCCCCTGACTATCGGGGGTTGCCACGCCGCTAAAGAACTCCGAACAACAACCCGACCCATAGGAAAAGCAGCCGATCCGCGTCGCTTCTTCGATATTCGCGTGGTCGATCGTGCTTACCAGCGAAAGCGGGAGCGTTGCCCCCATGATGTTTCCCGATCGTTGGCAGTAGGTTAAACCCGGAACGACCCGGCGAACGAAATCGTCTTCGATGTCTTTTGACGAGGCCTTGTGAAACGTCCGCATCATCGTGCGATGGGCACCCTTCACCATGCCCCCGAACGGCGTATGAAAGGAAAGGTAACCAAACGTCGTCCGATAGTCGGCCCCCTCGACGCGATCCTGGTAAGCCAAAAACGATTGCTCGCAACACTCGAGGTACGACAACAACGACAGATCGGCATCGCCGGTTTCCGTATCCGCCGAAGGTCTGCAGGTATCCATCACTTCGAAGCCATAATATCCGTTCGCGCCGACATCGAGTTGAAAGATATACGGCGTATCGCTGACCAACATAGCCACGGCGCCCGCGCCGCTGCTCGGTTCGGCGAACGACAAGTCTTCGGTCGACGCTTCTCTCTCTTCTTTAGCCGGGAAACGCGATAAATCGGTTGCCACCACCAGTGCCTTGGCCCCCGGAGACGTTTGCGACAACACAAAATTCGCCGCCATCTGCAGGCCCGCCGTCCCTGAATAGCATGCGTTTTTAAGCTCAAACAAGCGGCAACGGCGAGGGAGATTCAATAAGTCATGCACATAGGTGCTCATCGATTTGCCGAAATCGAAGGAGGACTCCGTGCAGGTAATAACGACTTCAATCTTCGCCCGCTCATGCGGCGGCAACCGATCCAGCAGAGGCTTAGCGGCATTGGCGGCGAACGAAACAGGATCTTCGTTCGGCAGCGCGACTGTTTTTTCCTTCATTGCAAGATTCGCAAAACGATCGGTGTCTATTCGCCGATGCGCAGCCAACAAGTCCACATGAAGACAAGCCGAGCCTCCGTATACATTGATCGCTTCAATGCCGACGGGTATCATGCCTTCGCCGCCCGGATGGCCGTCATCATGCCCTTCAATACCGTGCCGGGTCCCGCTTCTTCGAATGTGGCAACCCCTTG
>CAXSIG010000196.1:1932-8646 GCA_964237255.1 uncultured Bryobacteraceae bacterium | reverse complement strand
AACCACGACTGTGGCGTGATCATCGTCCGCTATGCGGCCAACGGCGAGCGGCGCCTTTCCCAAAACGCGATCATCCAGGCGAACGACCAGCTCTTTTACATCGTCACGTTCAATACCCCCGCCCGTGCAATCGATCCCCCCGGCGGCGATGAGTCGATCGAGGATGCCGGCGAACGCTTCGCCGTCGACCTGTTCCGCGCGGTGCTCGATTCCGTCGTCCTGCTCGACCGCGACAAGATCTACAGCGACCAGGTCAACCGCCTCGTCCGCACCCGCTCGCTGTTCGCCAACCTCACCGAGCGAAAGCTGGCCTCCGTCATCATCCCGGAGCAGTGGATGCGGGTGAAGAAGGATGGCCGGGACATCGGCTACAGCTACATCGTCGAGCTGCCCGACCGCCAGGCCGGGCGCGACGGCGTGCGGGTCGGCGTGCGGACGCGCGTCGCCGACGGCGGCAAGGCCAAGCCCTTCCCGCGGGTCGATTCCGAGTCGTGGATGTACGTCTCGATGGACCGCCGGCAGGAGGATTGGTCCACCGTGTCCGCCCTCGACAAGGACGGCAAGTTCCTGAAGGACTGGGGCAGTTCGCTGGTGGCGGGCTTGGTGATTCCCGCAACCATCGCCATCACATTCATCGCGTTGCGCGCCTTAGGGCAAAGTTTCAATTTGATGACTCTTGGCGGTCTTGCCGCTGCGGTAGGTCTGGTGATCGACGATGCCATTGTTGTGGTGGAGAATATCGTTCTTCACCGCGATTCCGGGCAATCGAGAAGCGAAGCTGTCCGCAGCGCGATTCGCGAAATTCGCGTGCCGCTCATCGGTTCGACAGTCACTCCGATTGTGGTGTTCCTTCCGTTGATCTCTATCACCGGTGTGACGGGAACGTTCTTCCGCGCGCTGGCGATAACCGTCGGTGTGGCGCTCCTCACATCGTTAGCACTGGCTCTGACGTGGACTCCCGCGCTATCGCATGTACTCCTCCGTCGGTCGGCTGGCGTGCACGAAACAGCCGCTCCGTCGCGATTCATGAGCAAATTCATCCGCAGTTATAACTACATGATGCGACGAACACTAGCTACGCCGGCATTGCTTGTGTTCTTCTGCTTTCTGCTTGTGGGCGCTTCCTGGTTCTGCTTTCGCGCTTTAGGCACGGACCTTTTGCCCGCGATGGATGAGGGTGGCTTTATTCTGGACTACCTAATGCCGGCGGGTTCGTCGCTTGCCGATACGAACCACGTTCTGAGCGGTGTGGAACAGATTCTCCGTCAAGTTCCGGAAGTAGAATCCACGTCGCGGCGAACCGGTCTTCAACTAGGATTGGCGACTCTTACCGAAGCGAATACGGGCGACATCACCGTGCGTCTCAAGCGCGACCGTTCGAGGTCCGGCGAAGAGATCATCGCCGATGTGCGAAGCCGAGTCAACGGCCGCTTCCCGACCCTGGACACGGATTTCATTCAGGTTCTCCAGGATCAGATTGGCGATCTCTCGAGTTCGCCCGATCCGATTGAGATCAAGTTGTATTCGCAAAATTATGACCTTTTGAAGCGGTGGGGCCCCGCGATCGGTTCTGCTCTGAAGAACATACCCGGTATTAAAGATGTAAAGAACGGCATTGAAAACACTATCAGCGGATCTGCCGTGGTATTCGATGTCGATCAAATTGCAGCGGCCCGCTCCGGCTTTACGCCACAGGAGGTCGAGTTGGACGCTAGCGCGATCTTTCAGGGCGAGCCCATTTCGTCACCGCTCATTCTGAACGGCAGGCCGTACACCATGCGAGTTCGTTTTCCAATTGGCTCAAACCGTTCACTTGCGTCGATTCAGAACACCTTGCTAGTAAGCGCAACCGGAAAAACGGCCACGTTAGGCTCTCTTGCGACGGTTCGGAATGAGGCGGGGCAAAGCGAAATACGCCGCGAGAATCTTCAGCGCGATATTGCGGTGACGGGCAAGCTCGAAGGCATCAGTCTGGGCGAAGGTGTGCGACGGGTTCAGAACAAAGTGTCCAGCCTGCCTATTCCAAAAAGCATCCGGTTGGAGTACGGCGGAACCTACCAGGAGCAGCAGCGATCGTTTCGAGATCTCTTTTTTGTGCTTGGCCTAGCGGTGGTCCTTGTATTCACCGTGTTGCTGATTGAATTCGGTGATTTCGCCGCGCCGCTGGCGATCGTCCTTTCCGCCCTTCTCTCAACTTCTGGTGTGTTCGTGGCATTGCTAATCACGGGCACAACTTTCAATATTTCGTCGTTCATGGGTTTGATTATGGTGATCGGCATTGTCGCGAAAAATGGCATCCTGCTGCTGGATTCCGATCAGAAGTTTCGGAAAGAGGGCGCCACGCCCGCTAGCGCAATGATTCAAGCGGGAGAGCGACGCATCCGTCCGATAATAATGACCGCCATTGCAACCGCTGCTGGAATGCTTCCCCTTTCGCTTGCCATCGGCGCGGGATCTCAGATGTTACAACCGTTAGCCATCGCCGTAATCGGCGGCTTAGCGGCGTCCATGATTTTATCGCTGCTGGTAACTCCCACGGCGAATTACTTCTTGAGGAGAACATGAAACTTATAACTTTGATGCTGCTCACGTCCGCACTACTGGCCGGTGCGGAAAACTACTCGGTGATTGCCCGCTATCCGGTGCCAGGCAATGGCGGCTGGGATTACATCACTTCGGATTCGGCTAACCACCGGTTGTATATTTCCCATGCAACTCAAGTCGAGGTGCTGGATTCATCCGACGGCAAGGTGCTGGGCGTGATTCCCGATACACCCGGTGTGCACGGGATCGCAATCGCGGACGACCTTCACCGCGGGTTCACCAGCAATGGCCAAGAGAATAAGGTGACCATGTTCGATACCGGGACCCTGAAAGCAATAGCAAAAATCTCGGTTGGTGAAGAACCGGATGGCATCTATTACGACGCAGGCACACATCGAGTCTTCACGAACAATCACGGAACACACGACATCACGGTGATCGATGCCACAACCGGGAAGGTAATTGGGACAGTGAAGGCGGAGGGCGATGGGGAACAGTCCGCGATCGGAGCGAACGGCATCATTTACCTCAATTTGGAAGACAAAGCAGAAGTGATTGCCTTCGACCCGAAGACATTTGAAGTGAAGAACCGATTTCCCATTGTGGGAGGGAAGACGCCAACCGGTCTTGCCATTGATCGAAAAAACAACCGTCTGTTCGTCGCCTGTCGGAGCAAGTCTCTGATCGTCATGGATGCTTTAAACGGGAAGAAGATTGCTTCTTTCCCGATCGGTGGAACCGTTGATTGGGCGGAGTTCGACACGGACACACGCAATATTCTCACTTCGAATGGCGAAGGAACGTTGACGGTAATACATCAAAGGTCCGCGGACGAGTATGATGCTCCCGTAAGCGTCCCCACACAGCCAAGCGCAAAGACGATGGCTTTCGACCCAAAGCAAAAGAAGCTTTTCCTTCCGGCTGCGGAAGTAAAGATAATACCGGCAAGCGGCACCCAACGCGCCCAACGCAAGATTACGCCGGGATCTTTCGTTGTCCTGGTAATGGAGAAGCGGTAGCGGTTTAGCCCCAGTGCACGATGTCTAAGCTTGACGGAAATGCTGGTTAACGGAACACATCAAAAGCCAAAGCTAAATCGGCTATGACGTCTTCGGCAGCTTCGATTCCTAACGACAAACGGACCAGATTGTCTTGAATCCCCATACGCTCGCGATGTTTCGGCGATAGCTCACGATGGGAGGCAATCACAGGGTAAAGCATCATGGTGTGAACGTCGCCCAACGATGTAGCGGGTACAACCATTTTCAGGGCATTCATGAAGCGGAAGACATCCTGTTTTGTAGCGGCGTGCTTCAGTTCGAAGCTCACAATCGCACCGAAGAGGCCGGGTTGGAAGAGGCGCTTGATTGTTACGGCATCCGGGTGACGGGCATCGGACGGGAAGTAAACGCGGTCAACATCGGGGTGGCCGGACAGCCACTGCGCTACCTGACAGGCATTGCGGCACTGGCGGTCGAATCGAAGGGGAAAGGTCTTGGCGCCGCGGAGAGCGAGATAGCACTCGAACGGACCTAGGACCGGACCCAAGGTTCGAGACGTAGCGTGAAGAATAGCGTCGTGGTCTTCATCGGCGACAACCGCGCCGCCCATTACGTCGCCGTGGCCCGAGATATATTTCGTGATGCTGTGGGTCACCATGTGGGCGCCGAGTTCGAGGGGCCGGACGAGCGCGGGCGTAGCGAAGGTGCTGTCCACAATGAGCGCTGCGCCTGCTTCACGCGCAATTTCGGCGATCCGGTCAATTTCGGCAACGCGCAGGAGTGGGTTGGAGATGGTCTCCATCAGCAGACATCCCGGCTTATCTTCCGCAACAGCGGTTCGGACTGCTTCGAGATCGTTAAAGTCGACGAAGCGAACCGATACACCTTGCGGCTCGACGATGCGGGTCAACAGTCCGATAGTTGCGCCGTAGAGAGCTTTGGCCGCGACGATGGATTTGCGGCGGTCGGCCAAGGCGGCGTGGATCGCCATGTGAATGGCCATCATGCCGGAACTGGTAACTAGCGCTCCAGCGCCATTTTCAAAGGTCGTGAGGAGTTGCTCCAGAGCAGCCGAGTTCGGGTTGCCGTATCGCGAATACGACTCGCCTTCAATCTCCTGTTCGAAGACCCGGTCCAATTCGTCGATGTCCTGGTAGATATAGGAAGCGGCGGTATAGATAGGCGTGGTGACGGGAATGTACCGGCCGGGAAGCTTGCGGTCGCCCGTGTGAACGGCCTTCGATTCGATCTTCATTTCCTCTTCCAGCGTACGCCGTCTTTGGTGTCTTCGAGAATGACTCCGGCTGCGGAGAGCTGTTCGCGGATCTCATCGGCGCGCTTGAAGTTGCGGGACTTCTTAGCGTCCGTGCGCTCTTTAGTGAGTTGCTCGATTTCCGCATCCGAAAGACCACCTTCTTTCGTTGGAGGACGCAGCACATCAAATAGCGAGTCAAACTGCGCGAGGAAATCGCGCGCGGGAGCGGCGTTCGATTGGGCAAACGTTCCGGAATCCATGGCGCTGTTGGTGTCGCGGATATATTCGAAGACTGCGGCCAATGCTTCGGCCGTGTTCAAGTCTTCATCCATCGCGGTGCGGAACTGGGCGGCGGCTTCGGCGGTGCGTTTATCGAGCTCGGGATTTTCGCCTTCCGGAAACTTGGCGGTTTCGAGACGGAGCTGGTAATTGCGGAGCCGCTCGATAGCGGTCTGGGCACTCCGAAGCCCATCCATGGTGAAATTCAGGCCTTTGCGGTAAGGAACGGAGGCGAGAAGATAGCGCACGGATTCCGGAGTGAAGCCTTTCTCGACCAGATCTCTCAGAGTGAAAAAGTTGCCGAGCGACTTCGACATCTTCTGGCCTTCCACCAGGAGGAACTCGCTATGCATCCACACGCGCGCAAATGGTTTGCCGGTTAGCGATTCCGACTGCGCGATTTCGTTTTCATGGTGCGGGAAGGTGAGGTCGATACCGCCCGCGTGAATATCGAGTGTCTCGCCAAGATATTCGATGGCCATCACGGAACATTCGATGTGCCAGCCGGGGCGGCCTTTCCCTACTTCGGTGTCCCAGAAGGGCTCATTCTCTTTAGGCGCTTTCCAGAGAACAAAGTCGCGTGCATCGTCCTTTTCGTACGTATCGACATCGACGCGGGCTCCGGCGCGCTGCCCGTCGAAGTGGAGATGGGACAGCTTGCCGTACTCGGGAAAGGTGGCGATGCGGAAATAGACGGAGCCTTCGCTTTCGTACGTGCAGCCCTTTTCTGCAAGCTGATGGATGGCGCGCGCCATTTCCGGAATGTGCTCGGTAGCGCGAACCACGTGCTCGGGCTTTTCGAGGCGAAGGGTGACGGAGTCTTGGAAGAAAGCTTCGGTGTAGGCATCAGTGTAGTCCGCCAGAGACTTGCCTTGAGCCGTGGCGTTGCGGATGATTTTGTCGTCCACGTCAGTGATGTTCATGACGTGGTCCAGGGCGAAACCGCTGGCGCGGAGCCACTTGCGCAGCAGGTCGAAGAAAACGAATGTGCGGAAGTTGCCAATGTGCGCGTAGCCGTAAACGGTGGGGCCGCAGGTGTACATGCGCACCGTGTTGTCACTGGCGGGTTGAAACGGCTGCACGTCAAGCGTGAGCGTGTTGTAGAGACGCAGAGCCATAGATAAGCGGGAATTTTTATCTTAGCGTTTCAGCTTTGGCGTTGGGTGTTAAATCGACCTCCTCCGTTCATCCAGTTTTGGAGGGACCAACCTAGTTCTGATAGCATCTCCTTCATACCCTTGGAGGTCCTGTTACGATGAACACCCTGTTAAAGTGTGCATTGCTTTTCCTGTCATGCGCTACGCTCGTCGCGCAAAGCGATCGCGGAGCGATCACGGGAACAGTTTCTGACGCGTCCGGTGCACTTATCCCCGGAGTGCAGGTTGTGATAACCAATATCCAGACGGGGGCACGAACCGACACCGTTACAACAGGCACCGGCAATTACACTCTGCCCGGCCTTCAAGTCGGTTTCTATAAACTTACAATCACCCATCCCGGTTTTGTCACGTATGACCAGACCGGCATTGAGGTACAGGTTGCGGTGACCGCGCGTGTCGATGTCGCGCTAAAGGTCGGTTCGTCAACCGAATCGATTGAAGTCTCCGCCGGCGCAACGTTGCTAAAAACGGAGAG
>CAXSIG010000196.1:0-1922 GCA_964237255.1 uncultured Bryobacteraceae bacterium | reverse complement strand
CGGAACTTTCCACCACGGTCACAGGTAAGCAGATCAACGAACTTCCGATTAATTTCGGTATCGGCGCGGGAGCCATTCGAAATCCTCTCTCGTTCGCCCAATTGACTCCGGGAGCGTCCATCAACGGCTGGAACAACATTACAATTAACGGAACGAATGGCGGATTTAAGATCCTGTTTGAAGGCCAGGAATCCAGCAGCACACTAGACGCGCGCGTTTCCGATGAATCGCAGCCGTCCGTGGAAGCCATCCAGGAGTTCACGCTCCAAACTTCGAACTTTGCCGCCGAGTTTGGCGATATCGGCAGCGGCCTGTTCAACTTTACATCCCGGAGCGGCACCAATCAGTTTCACGGAAGCGGATACGACTACTTACAAAACACCGCCTTCAACGCAGGCTTGCCCTATACGGATAACGGGCGCGGCGGCCATGTCCAGATTGTCAAACATCTGAGCGACGGCGGCGGATCAGTAGGCGGCCCCGTGTGGATTCCGAAAGTTTACAACGGCCACAACAAGACATTCTTCTTTTTCAACCTGGAAAAATACCGCGATCGCGAAAACCTCTATAACGGCATCACGACGGTGCCGAATGCCGCGCTTCGCAATGGTGATTTCAGTTCCATCCTTCGCGGCAATATCGGTACGGATTTCGCGGGGCGTCCTATTCTTCAGAACGCGATTTATGACCCTCTATCGGTGACGATCGATTCGAGCGGTAGACGCGTGCTTCAGATGTTTCCAAATAACGTCATTCCCCCAAACCGAATCGATCCGACCGCGGCGAAGATCCTGGCGTTGGTTCCAAAACCGAATCTGGGCGACAGCTTAGTGAACAACTTCGCGGCGTCCGGAGCTTTTTATAAGCTTCAGCTCATTCCAACAATCAAGATCGACCACAACATCGGCGACAAGATTAAAGTTTCGGGTTATTACTCCTGGGAGAATACGGACAAGAGCAACGGCATCGATGGTCTTCCGGAGCCGATTTCTCTTCTCCGTATTCAAGTAATCCGGAGCAAGACATTCCGTTTAAATTACGATCAAACGCTATCGCCGACGCTGCTGTTCCACGCGGGAGTCGGCGTCATACGGTATACCAATCCCGATACCGTTCCGCCCGAAAGCGCGGATTTCGACAACAAATTAGTAGGCATACCCAATGCGCCAGGCAGCGGGTTTCCCCGTCTGCCGAACGGGTCTTCGAATCTTGGCAACAGCACGTTTGGCGGTCTGGCGTTGCCGCTTGGACCTGGAAATCGAGGCTTTTATGCGACCACCAAGCCCACCGCTGTCGCGCAGCTTACCTGGGTACGCGGAAACCATACCTACAAAACCGGCGGTGAGTTCAAAATCGATTCGTTCACCAACATCAGCTACATCGGGCTAAGCCCGTCCTATACTTTCAGTGCGTCCGAAACGGGTCAGCCGCTGTATGGCCAGACTCTTCCGAGTGGCACGGGAATCGGCTACGGCTTTGCGAGTTTCCTGCTGGGGCTTTACGACAGCGCATCGATCGGTAATACCGTAGCGCCGCAATACCGCCGCAATTCCTGGGGCTTCTTTGTCCAGGACACATGGAAGATTACTCGCAAGTTGACGCTTGATTACGGTTTGCGGTATGACCTGCAACTGCCGAATCACGAAATTTGGCATCGTACCAGCGGCTTCGACCCTGTAATTGTAAATCCCAATGCCAATGGCCGGTTGGGCGGCGTCATTTATGAAGGCAACGGAACGGGCCGCTGTAATTGCAATCTGGTTAGCACCTACCCCTATGCGATTGCTCCCCGGATTGGGCTGGCTTATCAGATCAACCCGAAGACAGTCCTGCGAGCTGGATGGGGACTTAGTTATGGACAGATTTCCCAGTTCAACTACATCGGTGGGGGTAACAGCCAAGGTCTCGGGTTCAATACCGTT
>CAXSIG010000195.1:0-8650 GCA_964237255.1 uncultured Bryobacteraceae bacterium | reverse complement strand
GGCAGTTAAAATCGGCGGAAGCTACATATCGAGACTTGAAAGTAAAACTGCAAACGCAGCGACTGGATGAAGAATCCAAGCTGGCGCAAGTAGAGACCGATTACGTCAAAGCCCGGCTTCAGGCCGAAAAAGATAACGAACTGTTCAAGCTGCAACTCGCTCCGGAGTTGACCGCGCGCCAATCCAAGGCAACTGCGGATGAGTTAGAGAATCGCAAGCGGATCGAAGGTAAAGTGTTAGGAATTCTCGATGAATCTCTCAAGGCCCAGTTGGACGTTCAAGCTGTGCAGATGGATAAGTTGAAAGCTCAGTCCCAGTTGAAACGCAAGCAGGTGGAGGATCTGAAAATTCGTGCAGGAATCGAGGGCGTCCTGCAACTTCTTAGTGTTGAAGTCGGGCAGCGCGTTACGGCGGGAACTCAATTGGCGCGTGTGGCCCAACCAACGCACCTTAAGGCGGAGTTGAAAGTTTCAGAAACGCAGGCCAAGGACATCATTATTGGACAGAAAGCGGAAATCGATACACGTAACGGCGTTGTGCCGGGACACGTGGTACGTATCGATCCTGCGGTGTTGAACGGAACCGTTACAGTGGATGTCAAAGTAGATGGAGCTTTGCCCGCCGGCGCTCGTCCGGATTTAAGCGTGGACGGCACCATTCAACTGGAGAAGCTGAGCAACATTCTATATATTGGCCGTCCCGTTTCGGGACAGCCGAACGCGACTGTGGAACTGTTTAAGTTGGACGCGGATGGTAAAGGCGCAGAACGCGTCAAAGTGCATTTCGGACACGCGTCCGTCAATGCCATTGAAGTACGCGAGGGGTTGCGCGCGGGCGATCAGGTGATCCTGTCGGACATGACGGCCGCAGAAACACAAAATCGAATCAAGTTGAACTGAAGAGGGACGAACATGGCTACGGAAACACTGTTGCAGATGCGCGGAGTGAATAAGAAATTTCTTACCGACGAGGTGGAGACACATGCGCTCTCCGGTATCGACCTGGAAATTCAAAAGGGCGAGTACCTTTCGATATCCGGGCCCTCCGGCTGCGGCAAGTCGACTCTGCTGGCGATTCTCGGCCTGCTGGATACGCCGAGCGACGGATCGTTCGTTTTGAACGGCACGCCCGTTCAGGACCTGAAGCTTTCCGATCGCGCGCGCATTCGGAACCGCGAGATTGGATTTATCTTTCAGGCGTTCAACCTGATCGGCGATCTTACCGTGTACGAAAACGTGGAACTACCATTGACCTACCGCGGCATGTCGGCCGGCGATCGAAAGGCGAACGTTACACGGGCGCTCGATCGTGTTGGAATGTCGCACCGTATGAAGCACTACCCGGCGCAATTATCCGGCGGTCAACAGCAGAGAGTTGCCGTGGCGCGTGCGTTGTCGGGTAACCCGGCCATCTTACTCGCGGATGAGCCTACGGGTAACTTGGATTCGGCAAATGGAGCAGCCGTTATGGAATTGTTGACAGACCTGCATAAGAACGGCGCCACCATCTGCATGGTCACGCATGATCCGCGATATGCGGTGCAGGCGGACCGCACTATCCAGATGTTCGACGGCAAGATCGTTTCGAATTAGCCTGGAATCGTTCCCCCGGTTCGCTCATCCACTGGGGTATGAGCAAACTGAACGGTAAGGTCGCGGTAGTTACTGGAGCTTCTAAAGGCATCGGCGCATCTATCGCGGAACATTTAGCGGCGGAAGGGGCGCAGGTTGTGGTGAACTACTCTTCCAGTAAGCAGGGCGCTGACGACGTGGTCGGTCGTATCGTCGCAAAGGGCGGTACCGCCATCGCGGTTCAAGGTGATGTTTCGAAGGAAGAGGATATCGCGAGATTGTTCGCGGAGACTAAGTCCAAGTTCGGCAAGCTGGATATTCTGATCAACAACGCCGGCATCTATGGATTTGCACCTTTAGAGGCGATCGACGCGGACCACTTTCATAAGCAGTTCAACCTGAACGTATTAGGTCTGTTACTCAGCACGAAGGAAGCGGTCAAGTTGATCGGCCCGGACGGTGGCTCCATTATCAACATCGGCTCACTGGTCGGCACGATGCCTATGGCGAACGGGGCTGTTTACAGCGCCACGAAAGCCGCCGTGGATGCGATTACCAAATCGCTTTCTAAAGAACTCGGCGCCAAAAAGATACGCGTTAACTCGATTAACCCAGGTCCGGTCCTGACCGAAGGCTTTAAAGATACGGGAATGCAGGACAGCGACATGATGAAGCAGATGATTCAGCAAACACCGTTGGGAAGAATGGGACAGCCGGAAGACATCGGCAAGGCTGTGGTGCTGATTGTGTCCGACGAAGCGGGTTGGGTCACCGGCCAAACAATTGGTTTGGCGGGCGGTCTCACCGTCTAACTAGCAGTTTTTCTGGTACGAGCCCAATACTCGTACCAGATCCGCAGTTTCTTCAAGTTGTCCAAGCGCTCTCTGCATCGTCACGTCACTCTCTCGCCCCAATACATCCACATAGAAAAGGTATTCCCAGGGCTTTCCCCTCAATGGCCGCGATTCGATTTTTGTGAGATTCAGGTCTCGCAATGCGAAAGCGCTCAAAGAACGGAACAGAGCTCCCGGCAAGTTCCGTGTAGCGAACACAAGCGAGGTCTTGGCGGGTTCCAATACCGAAATCGCGCCCAAATCGGCACGGCGGCAAAGCAAGAAAAATCGCGTGAAATTACGGTGGTCATCCTCGATGGATTTCTTAAGTATTTTGGACCCGTAGTTTGCCGCCGCTGCTGCCGATGCAATTGAGGCGGAGTCTCCTAGTTTCTGTTCGGCAATCATCTTGACGCTGCCCGCCGTATCATAGAACGGCACTCGCTCCACATTCGGGTTCGATCGAAAAAAATTCAAGCACTGCGCTAGAGCCACGGGATGGGAATACACCCGCTTCACGTCCTTAAAGTTAACGCCTGGGTTAACTATCAGGTTGTGAACAATCCGTAGACTAGTCTCGGCAATAATCGGAAGATCGAACCGAAGCAGGTGATCGTAATTCTCATGCACGGATCCATGCAAGGTGTTTTCAATCGGAATCACGGCGCGTTCGATATTGCCGTCCACAAGCGATTGGAAGACCTCTTCGAATCGTGAGAACGGCTGGGGATCTACCGAGGGTCCGCATAAGAGCCTTGCTGCTTCCTCGCTGAAGGCTCCGTGTTCACCCTGAAATCCTGCTCGGATCCCTAATTTTAGGCTAGTATTAACACTAGTGTCCAACTGGCCCATCCCATCGCTCGATAGCCGTATCGTAGATGCCGAGCAGGTCCAAAACGCGATCAATCGAGTGGTCGACTATATCCATAACGCTCTCGGGCTTCTTGTAAAAAGCGGGAATGGGAGGAGCGATGATTGCGCCCATCTCCGCTAATGCCGTCATTGATCTCAGGTGGCCTAAATGGAAAGGAGTCTCGCGGACCATCAGAATCAGCTTCCTTCTTTCTTTAAGACACACATCTGCCGTGCGAATCAAAAGATTAGACGTGATGCCGGCCGCGATGGAGGACATCGTGTGTATCGAGCAAGGCGCAATCACCATTCCGGCAGTCTGGAACGAGCCGCTCGCCAGTGCGGAGGAGATATCTTCGACAGGATACGAGTGGGTCGCCAGCGCCTTTAAGTCCCCTAGGAGTCTCCCGGTTTCTAAATATAATGTCCTTTCTGCTGAGCGCGTCGCAATCAAATGGATTTCCGCTTTTTTTTGTAAGCGTTCTAATAACCGGATGGCGTAAATAGAACCGCTGGCCCCGGACATACCGACGACAATCTTCAAATTTTCCATTTCGGCAAAATTTTCGTTCCACTTATGGAACAATTACCCGTATGGCCGACCAAGTTAGGCTCTCGCCCAGGTTCTCTCAAAATTCATTGAGCCAACGCCTGACCTGCCATTCGAAACGAGGATCATAGCATGGACGAACGCGGATACCGGATGAAACGAAAACGTGAGAGTCTAGGGCTCAAATTCCGCGATGTTGAGGAAGCGAGCAACCTGATTGCAACTCAGAAAAATAGCGATGAGTATGTCATCAATCTCAGCCGTCTGTCCGACATCGAGAACAGAGGCACCGTACCTACTATCTTTCGTATGTACTCGCTTTGTACTATTTATCGCGTAGATATGATCGAAGCCTTGGATTGGTATGGCGTATCGGTTTCCACCCAGGCTGCCGATGCACGCCTTATCTCCGTAGGCAAAACACATCCGATCGGCTTTTCGTCTTCGCCCTGGGGGGAAGTGCAGTTGCCCATTTCTCTTGAACCCGGCATTGACCTCAAACGAACCGTGCTCCTGAACCGCATGATTCAAAAATGGGGCAAGCTTCCGCTATCGTTCCTCGGCAACCTTGACTTCAAGACACTTCGCTACGCTTTTGTAGGCTCGGAAGACTGGAGAATGTATCCGATTATTTACCCGGAAAGCTTGTTATTGATTGACGCGAGTCAACGTAAGATTGCTTCGTCCGGCTGGGCAAACGAGTATGACAGGCCCATCTATTTTCTCGAACATCGCTCCGGATTCTTTGTCGGTTGGTGTTGCGCCATAGATAAACACATCGTGATTGTTCCGCACCCCGCATCGCAATGCGAACCGCTGATTCTGATGGCGGCGGAAACAGATGTTATCGGCCAAGTTACAGGCGTAGCCAATCACCTGGATAGTTCACTACGCTCGCCTTCTGCAAAGTAATATTACTTTACAATGTCGATCACCAGGTCTAAATCCGAAAGAAACAGCTGACGCTGGACATCTTTACTGGATGCTGGAAGGAAACCTGTAAAAGGGGGAAATGCCTTCCAGTTCGCAAGCACAATTGCGCGGTCCTGATCCAGGCCGTCCAAGTAAGTTTCCAGATCGTCTTTTTGCTGCTCCAAACTGAAATGCAGCCAGGACTCGAACGTGTTGGCGTGGCTTCTGCGTAATGCCTTATCCGCCTCACGGTCGGAAAATCGTTGGGCGAACCCAAAGTGTTGGTAAAGACCCGTATTCGCATCGCGCAACGCCGCTAAATAAACCAGGCGGCCGAAAACGGTCGGTATCTGCGACAAGGTTCTCCGCCATAGTTCAGCGGCGGGTGTTTCGTCGGCGTGCATCCTCTCGCAACGTATTACATTTCAAAGCGGCTCCTCATAGTGTACCGGCATTCCGCTTACAGGCCGAAGCCATGTCGGGGACTTCCCCAATAGGAAGAAGGATAGGGTGTTTGGGTTAGCCACTAGTTGCAGTGTTCCATTATCGAAAAACCACTTTTCCTGTTGAGAAATTGAAGCCGGTGCGCTTTAATCTCGCAATTGTCCGGTTATAACAAACTCTCAAAAAGGAAATTTACTTCTATGATTCGCACCGTCTCTCTCCTCTCCATGCTGGCTCTGGCGTTGGTTGCCGCCTCTACCCCGAAGTCGTCCGTCGTACCTATGCCGACTTGCGATCCCTGCCCGTTTGTTAAGTAATTGGAGGGTATCGAAATTTCCTGTCGCGAGCGGGCTGACTATAATGAGGAAACTGTATGGTCAGCCTGCACGCGTCGACATTGGCCTCAGTAGCGCTGATTACGGCGTGTCTCGCCGGTCTTATCCGGCTATTTGTCCTTCGTTTGGCTCCTGCGCACCCTTCTCTTGTCTTCTTTTTCGCCTGTGAATCGGCGATAGTTGCGACATCGGAGACAGTTGGAGTGCATACGTACTTGTATGCATATTCATTCATCTTGTTTGTTCTCCTGGAATGGTTTGCGTTCGGCTTCGTCCTCCGAGCGCTTTACGGCGCAATATTCGTTCGATATAAAGGCATCGAGATTCTAGGTCGTTGGAGCATCTACGCGGCTCTAACTGTTAGTTGCATGTTAGGCCTGGTCGGCGCCGCCTCTACAGGTCACTGGATGAGGGAGAAAGGTACGCTGATAATCGGAGTGGAATTTGCTTCCGGCTGCATCATCGTCGGTTCCGTATTTCTTGTCGGGTCCATCCTCTTCGCCATCTCTCACTATCCTATTGCTTTGCCTCGGAATGTGTTGATGAATTGCCGATTTTTTGCGCTATTCATGACTGTTGAAGCGGTTGCTTTGCTGCTGAATAGCGTGACGCAAGGGCGCCAGACCGGGAATCTGAACGTGGTCGAAATCCTGATGTCTGCGGTGATTCTGTTCATATGGCCTTTGCTGCTGTCTCAAAAAGGCGAGCTCACCATATTAAAGGTACGGCACGGGATCGATCCGGGTGAAGAAGCCCGCCTTCTAAGCCAACTGAATGCGTTTAATAGCCTCCTTCTGCGCGTTGCGAGAAAATAATCACACACAAGTCTGGTTTATTCTTGCAATAATCCAAAAATTCGGATATCCTCACGGACAATAGTCTGAGAGTAGGAGCCACGACGAATGGTGATTTACGTGTTTTGCGCGATGATGTTTTGCCTGATCCTTGCTGTAGGGCTCAGGCTCAAGTGGATTTTGACTGCCGTTCTTCCCAATAGCGGCAGCGAAGAACGGTCCCTCTCGTTCTACGCTCCCATGGAGCGCCTGCTATCGGAATCGGATTTCCGTTTTTTAAAGGGACGTACGGAGATACCGAACGCCACAATTCGCCGGCTCCGGAGCGATCGCCGCAAGTTGTTTCGCAAGTACTTGGGCTATTTGTCCGTTGATTTCACCGGCATCGTGACGGAACTTCGGGCAATGATGTTGGATTCCGATGTTTCCCGGCCGGATCTGGTCAGGTCTTTGATCTGGATGCAAGTCGTCTTTGCCTTTGCCGTTCTGGCTATTGAGGCCCGGCTCGCGTTACACGCGTGCGGCATTCATACCGTTTCTATATCCGCCGCTCGGCTTACCGAAGGTTTGGCGAGCATGCGCTTGGAATTGCGGCACATGCAGTCCGTTCCCGTTCTCTCCGCCGTTTAACTACGGCAGCTTCTTTAACGAGTCTTTCGCCTCCGCCAAGCCGGGAAATTCTTTCTCCGCTTGGCGGAATTCTTTGGTGTGTACACAACGGCGCGATTTCGAGTGGTCCACGGGAAATTGCAGATGCAACATTTCGTGAAACATCACGTACTCCAAGGCTAGAATCGGCGTACCATCCTGATCGAATATCCGGCTGATGATGATGGCATTGTGCGAGGGATCGAAGTGGCCGAGCGCCGTACGGCTCTGTCCGCGGCTCCATCCTAGATTCGGTTGCGCTAGCAGACCGTGGAAAAATCGGCTGTTGAGATCGTCAAAAATCGCCTCCAGGTTAAAGAATTGCCCTTGCGGTCCCGAAAGATGCTTTCGTCCGCGAAGCTGCCGCACTAATTGCATCCGCTGCCGGATATCTTTACGGTTCAGAAACAACCGGTATCGGTGACGGTAGGCGGGCGCGGCGGGTTTGCCCAGGAGTTTTCCGAGCAAGATGCGGGCCAGCGCCTCCACAACGGGAGCGGGAGTGCCCTCCAGCAAATCCGAAAGTTTGACGTCGATTCTGCCGTGAGCCAGACAAATGGAACTGCTGGCGTTGGCCAGCTTGCCATAGGAAATACTGATCTCCGGAACTGCGGTTCGCGGTCGTAGTTCCCGAAAAATTCGCCGGTAAACCTCTTCGGTAGTTTCGAACAACAGGTTAGACTGCACCTCCGCGCCTTGCAATCCGCGGCCGAGTAACGTATCAAAGAGATTCCACTCGTTATCGTTCATGCAATTAAGAAGACCGAAGATTACCGCGCTCGGCTGTTATACACCCTCAAAGATTCTCACCAATGCCGACTTGGAGAAACTGGTAGATACCAACGACCAATGGATTCGCGAGCGTACTGGCATTTTAGAACGGCACATTGCTCCACCGGAAATGGCGACGTCGGATTTAGCCGTAGAGGCCGCCAACATCGCCCTGGAATCGCGAGGTCTGTCGGCGTCGGAATTGGACGCGATCATTGTTTGCACTGTCACTCCCGACATGTTGTTTCCCGCCACAGCCTGCCTGGTGCAGAACCGCATCGGAGCGACTAAGGCTTGGGGATTTGACCTGATTGCGGCGTGTGCGGGCTTTCTGTACGGTATGAATACCGCGGCAAATTTTGTCGCCGCCGGAACCCATGAGCGAGTCCTGGTCATTGGCGCAGACACCATGAGCCGCATCCTGGACTATACCGACCGCGCCACATGCATCCTGTTCGGCGACGGCGCGGGAGCCGTCCTGATAGAAGCCGCGGAACCGGACGAAGATGTCGGCTTAATCGATTTCGTCGGCGAAATTGATGGCTCCGGTGGCGACTATCTGAAAATGCCTGCCGGCGGCAGCCGCCTTCCCGCAAGCGAGGCGACCGTCAGAGATCGCTTGCATTATGTGAAGCAGGAAGGGCAACAAGTATTTAAATTCGCTGTAAAAAAAATGTGTGAACTATGCGAGGGGTTGCTCACTCGCAACGGTCTTACCGGCGCAGACGTTAGTATTCTGATTCCTCACCAGGCAAACCGCCGCATTATCTGGGCAACCGCGGAGCGATTGGGTATGCCTCTCGATCGGGTCCTCATCAATATAGACCGCTATGGGAACACCACGGCAGGCACGCTGCCTTTGGCAACAAGAGACGCCATTTCTCAAGGCCGGCTGAAGAAGGGCGACGTGGTGCTATTTGCAGCCGTAGGAGCCGGCTAC
>CAXSIG010000194.1:7496-8653 GCA_964237255.1 uncultured Bryobacteraceae bacterium | reverse complement strand
TGCGTTCGTTCCCAATCTTGAGACCCGGCATTTTTACTCGACTTCCAGCTGCGGCGTGTGCGGAAAGAGTTCTTTGGAAGCTCTGGATGCCAGAGGTTTTGCGCGAATTCCGTTAGATTCCGTTGCCGTAGCGTGCAGCACCGTCCACCGTCTTCCCGGCGTTTTGCGCGAGGGCCAGCATGCGTTTGCCGCGACCGGCGGGCTGCACGCCGCCGCCCTATTCGATGCGAACGGTCTCCTTCTTTCGTTGCGGGAAGACGTAGGCCGGCATAATGCGCTGGATAAACTGATCGGCACGGAGTTTCTTGCCGGGAGTACGCCTCTTCACTCACGAATTGTGCTGGTAAGCGGCCGGGCGAGCTTTGAACTTGTACAAAAGTGTCTTGCCGCTGGGGTGTCGGTCCTGGCGGCGATCGGTGCCCCGTCGAGCCTGGCGGTGGATCTGGCCCGCGAATTCGATCTGACGCTTCTTGGCTTCGTTCGCGATGCGCGGTTCAACATATATTCAGGGGAGTGGCGGATTTTGGATGAAACTTAGGATGCGCGGAAACACGGTCCGGCTTAGACTTACGCAGAGCGAAGTTACGCTCTTGAGGCAACTGGATTGATTGAGGAGACAGTGGAGTTCCCTTCAGGAAATCTGGTGTATCGGCTCAATCGAGGACACGCGTATGCCGCCGATTTCCGGGCCGGAACGCTCACCGTAACGGTGCCGGAGCTACAAAGCAGAGCATGGGCCGCAGGTTCGCAGGTAGGACTGGAAGCGCAAGCCGGAACGGTAAGCTTGCTGATCGAAAAGGACTTTCAGTGTGCCCATGGACCTTCCGACGCCGATGCCTTTTTGCCCGAACAGTTAAGCTAAAAGGCTAAATAGATGGAAGTGTTTATCGCAGAATTCAACCTGCCACGCCTGACCGTTACCGGCGTTGTGGATATTCTCGCGGTCGCGTTTCTAATTTACGAACTGCTGCTGATCGTTCGCGGGACGCGCGCGGCGCACATTTTGGCGGGAATCGGAACCCTGGCGCTCATCTATGGAGTTGCTGTATTCGCCAGATTGGAAGCGTTGCAAACGATGCTGGCGTATTTAATTCCGTACTTCCCCATTGCCGTGATTATCTTGTTCCAGTCGGAAATCCGCCGGACACTGGGCCGCT
>CAXSIG010000194.1:6849-7486 GCA_964237255.1 uncultured Bryobacteraceae bacterium | reverse complement strand
CGACGGCCAGAGTCGACCGACGAAATCATTCTTGCCATGAAAGCCATGTCTCAGGAGCAGTGCGGCGCGTTAATAATCCTGGAGCGCGATATCGGGCTGCGTACCTTTATCGAAAGCGGGGTGCGCTTGGACGCTGAAATCTCTCGCGATCTTTTGCTTTCTATCTTTCAGCCAGGCGTTCCGCTTCACGATGGCGCCGTAATCGTTCGCAAAGACCGCATCAGTGCCGCCGCCTGCTTTCTTCCGTTGAGTACCAATCCGACGCTTTCGGGCAAGCTCGGGACACGACATCGCGCTTCACTGGGCATCACGGAGGAGACCGATTGCCTGTCGTTGATCGTGAGCGAGCAGAACGGCTGGATGTCGGTCGCACGGTTTGGTGAGATCGAACGCAATCTGACAGCGGAACAGGTGGACGACCGGATTAGCCAGCATTTTGGAATCGGGCGGTATAAGTCGCAGCGGTCCAAAGAACCCGTCTCTCTGCCCGAGTCGGGGGTTTTCCACGAATGACTGCTACTACGGTTGGGCAGTGGGTCATCAAGAATCCCGGATGGCGGATGCTTTCGTTGCTGCTTGCGGTAATCATTTGGATGAACGTTGCGACCGAGCCCGAAATGTCTACGTTCGTCGCCGC
>CAXSIG010000194.1:2848-6839 GCA_964237255.1 uncultured Bryobacteraceae bacterium | reverse complement strand
GGCTTCCGGTGGATCCCGCGGCGATCGCCAAACCCACGTTCGTCGCGGCTCCGGTTCAGTTTCGGGATCCGGATGGAGACATCGATGTGGCGTACCGGGATGTCGAGATGGTCCAACTCGAAACGCGCGGGTCTTCCGGTCAACTGCGGGAGCTTGCCAATTCGCACCCGGTGGTGACGCTCGATTTCAGCGGCGTTCATGAGCCGGGCGAGCGAATGTTCACCATTACACGGGACCAGGTAAAACTGCCGCGTGGCGTAGAACTGATTCGCACCACGCCCAACGAAGTTCATTTCCGATTCGTGCGCCGGGCCGTAAAACGATGAGAAATGAAGAGCCTTCCTGTCACAATAGATAGAGCAAAGATGGGAAAACAGCTATTCGGAACCGATGGAATCCGCGGCGTGGCGGGCCAGTATCCTTTGGACAAGACGACCGTATTCGCATGTGGATCGGCGCTCGGCACCGACTTGGCGTTAAAAGGACCGGATCCGAAAGTTTTAATCGGGATGGACACGCGCGAATCTGGACCTGAGATCACCGAGTGGCTGGCCGCCGGTTTGGAGTCGGAGGGCGTGGCGTGTTCGTTTGCCGGAATTGTTACAACTCCCGGCGTCGCGTATCTCACGCGCACCACCCCGTTTTCGGCGGGCGTGATGATATCCGCTTCGCACAATCCGTATCGAGATAACGGCATCAAGATTTTCGGCGGCACCGGATACAAGCTTCCCGACGACGAGGAACACCTGATCGAAGAGGAAATGCTGCGCTTGGTAGAGCAAGGCGTCGCGGCTCGAAGCACCGCGCTGCAGGAACATGCGGAGTTTCGGCAGCGTTACGTACAGTTCCTTTTGAGATCTATCAAGACGCGGTTGGACGGCCTTCGCGTGATAATGGATTGCGGAAATGGGGCGGCATCGGGAATTGCTCCCGAGCTTTTTCGTAGTGCTGGAGCCGATGTTTCCACAATCGGGTGTGCGCCGGATGGGCGTAATATCAACAAAGATTGCGGTTCGCTTCATATCGAAATTCTTCGGGAAAAAGTTGTTGCCGGCGGGTTTGATGCAGGGGTGGCCTTTGATGGCGATGCGGACCGGGCGATCCTGGTAGCTCCTTCGGGAAAGATAGTGGATGGGGACCATGTTCTGCTAATTGCCGCGCGTGCGATGCGAGAAGCTGACGGGCTCCGCGGAAATACCGTTGTATCCACCGTAATGTCGAATCTCGGCCTGGAGCGCGCTTTGGAGCGTCTCGACATTCGCATGCTCCGGACGCAGGTAGGGGATAAGTACGTCCTGGAAGAGATGATTCGCCAGGACGCGTCGCTGGGCGGCGAGCAATCCGGCCACATCATCTTTCGTGAATTTGCGACCACCGGCGACGGGATGCTGACCGCGTTGAAGGTTTTTGAAATTTCGCGCGCATCGAATCGGAACCTGGACCAGTTGACGGAAGACTTAACGGTATATCCTCAGCTGCTGGTGAACGTGCGCGTGAAAGAACGCAAGCCGCTGGAGCAGATGCCCGCCGTGCAAAAGGCGATTGCGGAATCTGAACGGGAGTTGAATGGAACCGGCCGCGTGCTGGTACGTTTCTCCGGCACCGAACCGCTGGCGCGCGTAATGGTGGAGGGGCCGAGCGACGATGCTGTGGCTCACCATTCGAATAAAATTGCGGATGCAATCCGAGCGGAGTTGGCATAATGCGTCTTATCTTTTACGTGATTTTGGTGCAGGCGGCTTGGGGGCAGGTTCCGACGAATCGTCCGAAACTGCCGAATGAAGAGTGGGTCCAGTTATTTAATGGACGCGATCTCGCGGGTTGGAACCAGGTCGGGAAAGAGAAGTGGAGCGTGGACGACGGCGTGGTCCATGGACAGGCGATTACGAAAGAGTACGGATACTTGCAAACGGAGAAGCAGTATACGGATTTCCATCTTTCCTTGCGATTCAAGTGCGTGGGTGATGGCAACAGCGGCGTCTTTTTTCATACTGCGTTTAAGCCCGGAACGGCGGATGTGTCGCAGGGTTTGCAGTTTGAAATCGACCCGACGCTTGCTCACCATACCGGTGGAATCTATGGAGATGGGCGGCAGTGGATTGTGTGGCCTTCGCCGGAGTATGAGTTCGTCATCCATGTGAACGATTGGAACGATTACCTGCTGAAGGTGGAAGGGAACCATTACATCGCTCGCTTAAATGGCGTGGTTGTGGTGGACTTTACCGATCCTTCACCGAAATCGAAAGACGGCACCATTGCCCTCCAGCTTCACGCGGGTGGCAAGGGCGACATGCTGTTCAAAGAGATTTACGTACGCGACCTGTCGCGCCGGTAGTGGTTCGCTCAACATAATCAAACGGTGAGAGAATGACGCAGAGGATAACAACTCCATGCGAATCAATCCGTCGATTTTGCTGCTCCTGTTAGCGGGATCTGGTTTTTCCCAGACTTCCCAAGTTCCCCAAAGACCTTCCATGGTCCCCGGCGCAGTCCTCGATATTCCCGACGCGGAACTCGAAGCCGCGCAAAAAGCGAACCCGGAGGACTTGCGCATCGCCTTCAAGCTGCTTCAGTATTTGGGACAAGAACGACGGGATCCGAACTGGTCGACCCGCTTACCGTTGCTGACCTGGTACATCGAGCACCACCCGGAAGCGGCGTTCCTTGGTTCCCCCGTCGTTTATGCCGACCTTCCGGAAGCGCTGCGGATGCAACTCAAACAAGCCTGGATTACTCAAGTTCACCAACACGCCGATAACCCCGCAGTGCTCCGAAACGCCGCAATGGCTATCGCGCCCCCCGTTTCCGGACCTTCACAGATCCGCGTAGGCGGCAAAATTCAAGAATCGAATCTGATCACCCAGGTGACTCCGGAATATCCGGTGGATGCCAAACAGGCGCGAATTCAGGGCACCGTTAAGATGAACGTCACTATCGACAGGGAAGGCAAAGTCTCGAACATCGAGTTACTCAGCGGTCATCCCATGCTGGTGCAAGCCGCTGTCTCCGCCGTCCAGAAGTATCGATACAGACCCACTCTTCTCAACGGTCAGCCTGTTTCAGTGATGACGACCGTTGACGTGTCGTTCACCCTAAGTTCCTAACGGGAAACTTCACAGTCGTATTAGGGTTAAACTGCAATAGGTAATGCGCAGTACCCCTCTTTCTCGCTTATTCGTCTTCCTTTTCGCGCTTCCGGCGGCTGCGGCGACCTTTGGCACTGTGGTGGCTTCCCAAGCTGCCGCTTCGTATTCCGATATCGTTCTCGATGAAAGCCGTGGGCGTCTTTATCTGGTCAACAGCGCTGCCAATCGCGTTGAAGTTTGGGACACCACGCGGCGTCAGTTTCTTGCCAACATAACTACGGGTACGCAGCCAATCTCAATGGCGCTTTCGCCCGATAACAACCGGCTCTACGTCACCGCGTACAGTTCCACCTCGCTCAACATAATCGACCTCACCAGGGCGACTTTGTCAGTAACGTCGCGTATTTCTCTGCCCGCCGCGCCGGAAGGTGTAGCAGTCGGGAAGGATGGTCGCGTTGTGATCACGACGATCGGGTCCGGCGGCCAGAACACCCTGGTAATTTATGATCCGCAAGCGAACAGTGTAAACAACGTTGCCATTGCTCCTGCCGCCGCGACGCCGCCTACGCTTCCCGCGCCCTCGGGCCGAGCGTATTTGTCGTACCACTCCAAGCTGATTTCGACGAAAGACGGAAACTACGTCATCGGTACCAACATCACGTCGACCGCAAACACGAATAATCGGTTGGCTTTCGTTTACGAAGTGGCATCGGCTACGGTGCTCCGATCGCGCATCCTTACTAATTTGTCGAACGTTCTCTCCGTAGCGCCCGACGGTTCAAAGTTCATGGCGGGTTACTCGCTCCTTGAAACCGCTACCCTCACGATCTTGGCGCAAGAAAATGTCGCCAATTCACCCTTTGCCTTCCCCACGGGTACTAACTTTAACGCGCAGGCAAATCAAG
>CAXSIG010000194.1:879-2838 GCA_964237255.1 uncultured Bryobacteraceae bacterium | reverse complement strand
CCGGATGGTTCCACCATCTACGGCGCATTCAACTTCGCCCCGGTGCAGGTTCCCGCCGCCAAGCCCAATGTTTCGCGCCTGCTTTATAACGATCCAGACAATCTTCTGATCAAACTTGGTCTGCAACTGCCCGAGAACCTGTCCGGCCAAATGGTAATCAACAAGGCCGGGGACACGATTTACGCGCTTTCCGAATCCGGCTTCGTTACTCTGCCGGTCGGCCAGTTGACTGCCAGTCCCATCGCCCAAGTCAATTCACAAGTGGTGCTCTTGACCAGCGACCAGTGTGGCGTGACGTCTTCTCAAAGCACCGTGACCGATAGCGTCACCAATATCGGACGAGGTCGTCTTACGGCAAGTGCGCAAAACTACACAGTAAGCAGTGGGGGTCTGGCAAGCACAACCACGACGGCTGTCGCTGGGTTAGGAGCAACAACTCCCGGCTTTCCAGGCACTGTGATCGGCGGCGTCGGCGGGGGAAACGGTGGCGGCCCCGGCGGCGGTATCACTGTGCCGTTTCCTGGAAATCAGAATCCCGGAGGGAATGCGGTGACTACAACCACCGCAACATCTACTACCAGCGTCGTTCCAGCAGTGCAGACCGCGTCGACCACCAGCGGTAGTAACTTCAATTTCAGATTTAATGCAAACTCGGCGAAGACGCCCGGAACCGCGGCCCCAACCGACTTCTTGATCCAGTCGAACGAAGCGGTGAATATTCCTGCGAACATTCGCGTTTTTCAGAACTACCGCGATGCCGATTCTCGTGGAACGATTATCCCGATAGCCCAAAACATTAGCGGTGGCGAAGCGCTGATGGACATGATTCAGGACACCGTTCGCCAGAAGCTCTATATCGCAAACTCCGGCCTGAATCAGGTGGAAGTGTTCGACCTGAAAACGCAGCAATTCACCGCCGCCATCAAGGTCGGTCAACTTCCGCACGGCATGACTATTTCGACCGATGGCGTCACCATGTACGTTGCGAATACCGGCGGCGAAACCATCAGCATCGTAAACCTGGATCGGCAAGTGGTTACGGGACGTGTTACCTTCCCCGCCCTTCCGGCCAACGTTGCGGTAGGTCTTGCATATCCAACGGCAATCGCTTCCAGTCAGCGCGGTCCTCAATTCGTCCTCAGCGATGGTTCCTTGTGGAAGGTTGACGGGACCCAGGCGGTTCCTCGGACGCTGAACCCCGCAGTTTTCGGCGGCTCGACGACCACGGTAGTTCGCACCGTTGCGGCAGCTACACCGGCGGTTCGCACCTTGGCCTCAACGCCCGGTGGCGAATACGTTTTACTTGCTACCAGTTCTGGAAACGTCTATCTATACGATGCGAGCGTCGACGACTATACGGTTGGAAAGCAGGTTTTCACGACAACCACCACCAACGGCGTCGCCGCGACATTGGCGGGTTATCTTGGACCGATATCGGCCGGTCCCGCAGGTCGTTATTATCTGGTCAACAATACGCTTCTGAATTCTTCTCTCACCCCGATCGCAACTCCGGATGCTAGTACCGGCACAGTCGCGGGTGGACAATTGCCGGGTCGGACGACGACGACCACCACCGCAGCACGGCCCGTGGCGGGCGTATCGGCAAATACCCCAACAACATTCGCGCGTTTCACCCAACCCGTTCGAAGCGGAAACACTTCTACTGTGACCGATGCCGGTCAGATCGAAATTGTTGACGCCAACACCGGCCAAGTGCTCCGGACCGTTCCGACTCTTGAAGGTTCGCCCGCAACGGTAAGCGGCACGCAAAAGATAGCGGTAAATGGCCGGACACTGGTCGTCGATTCCACAAACACAAACGCATATATATTGTCGACGTCGGGGCTTGAAATCATTCCACTGGCTGCTGTGTCCCCCGCATCCCGCCCCGCTATTAATACGAACGGCATCGTCAACCTGGCCAGCTATCAGGCATCGACCGCTCCCGGCGGCCTAGCC
>CAXSIG010000194.1:0-869 GCA_964237255.1 uncultured Bryobacteraceae bacterium | reverse complement strand
AAGCTACCGGAGCCACCTCTCCACTGCCGACCGTTCTTGGTGGAACGTGCGTAACTCTGAACAACCAGCCTCTGCCTTTGGAGTTGGTGACACCTACCCAGATCAACGCAGAAGTCCCTGTCGGTCTGGCCGCCGGAAAATACACTTTGATCGTACGCTCGATTACGAACCTTGCGGCGTCGCAAACGCCTATTCAGCTGACTGTAGCGAAATACGCTCCCGAAGTTTTCGTCGCAGGCGGTCAGGCCGCAATTGTCCACAAAGACGGAAGCTATGTAACCAAAGATAATCCGGCTCAGCGCGATGAAAACCTGGTGCTATTTGCGACCGGATTGGGCGCAACCCATGGCGGAACAGTTACTTCAGGAGTAGGCGCTCCCTCTAATCCCCTAGCCGTTACAGATCCTGTTCAGGTCTTTTTCGGCAATCCGGGGTATTCGCAGGCAGGTATCATCGTTAACTTTAGCGGTCTAGTACCTGGTATGGTCGGCATTTATCAAATCAACCTCACGGTTCCCGGGGCGCACATCAAGGGTGACGCTCTACCGATTACAATCAAAATCGGCGGCGTGAGTAGCCCCAACACCGGTTCGGTGATACCTACCGTTGCTGTCGAGTAGACTTCCCAAAACGTTCCAAACTGTACGAAAATGGAAGTGTTGAGGATTGCCATGTCGAAGCGTCTCGCCGTTTTACTTTTTGCCGTATTAGCCCTGATTAGCTGCAGCCGGGATCCCCAGGTTGTAAAAAAACGTTTTCTTGAGAGCGGGAACAAGTACTACGACCGCGGCAAGTATAAAGAGGCGTCGATTATGTACCGGCGCGCTCTCACAACCGACGCGAAATATGGAGAGGGTTGGTATCGATTG
>CAXSIG010000193.1:0-8669 GCA_964237255.1 uncultured Bryobacteraceae bacterium | reverse complement strand
GAGCGTGGAGAGAGCGAGCGAGATGAAGCCAAGCTTATGGATGGAGAAATAGCGCATGAGTGAAGAGTTAATGGCGTTTGGGATTGGGCCGCCGTTACTGGGAAGAGCTGCCCGAGCTCTTCATTCTTTGACGATTCGGCGTTCTAACAATTTAGCTGATTTTTGTTGGCGAAAGGAATTTGCTTGTTTGGGAGGGTTGTATGGAGGGAGGCTGGATTACGCGAGGTAATCTACTGGCAGCCTCTAGTCGCGGGCTTGTGCGATGAATTCCGTCCGAAACATCTGCGTATTTTGGATTGAACGGCAGTCGACAGCCTGAAGGAGCCGGTATCGCACTATCGATAGCGCAGATGATCTCTGGTTGTGCGCAAACTCTAATAGACGTTCAATCTGGGCGACCGACAGAGACGGAAACCCCTCCCGAAGTTCATCGAAAGTCTCTCCGAGTCATAACTGTCGACAATGGCATCGGGCAGAATGCGCGTGTCGCGAACGATCGGGCGACCCGAGACCTTGCCGGGTACTCGCTCGATCAGTTCACACTGGGTCCAGTCGATATCCGAGTCGAAATCGAGGCTTGTCATTCGGTGCGTCTCTCATCCTAACGTTCTTACGACGTGCCGTTGCCGATAATCTGGAACGCTATCTACTCGGAACGGAACCTCGCCGAACCGCTCGTTGCGCACTTGTTTGATCAGTTCCGAGATAGTCGTGTGCCGTTGTTGGGGTTTAGGATCGCGTGTACAGGTTCTTGAGTACCACGACTCGCAAACTCGCGATACCGCTGAGAGCTTCGTCGTTTGTCAAAAAGAATGTCGCACGGCCAAACTGCGCCGTGGCGAGTTGAATCGCGTCCGGTGTCTTGTATCCCCAATTGGCGCGGAGAGGTGAGGCCTCAAAGGCAATCTCCGGAGACACCGCCAGCGTCTGTACATGTGCGGCGTTGAGGAGAATGCGGGAGTATTGGCGGGCGAGCATTTGATCACCCCGTCGCAAGGGATGGACTAACACCTCGGTCAGTATAAGCGCGGAAGTTACGATCTCAATGTCTCCACGCTCAACCGCTTCAAAGAATGGCTGGAGCAAGGGAAGATATACGGGGTGCTTCTCAATGAAATAGATGAGCGGAGCGGTATCGGGGCCCACAGTGTGGCCAAGGAGCGGCTTCAGCCATTCCACGAAACGCGCTCATGATTAACGTATTCCTGGGCATCTTGCTGTTACCAGATTTCCTGTCTCAAACCGCACAACTCCATCACGCTAGTCGCGTGCTCACCATCATGCATACGCTCCGACAACTCCCGAATTCGACGCAGTTGTTCGTCGCGGGGTAACGCCTCCGCCGCTCTTAAAGCGTGCTCATAAGAAATCATGGCCATTGAAGAGAGTTTCTGTGTTGATGATACGCGGGCCGGGGTTCTGGTGCGAAATCAGAAACGACACAATGTAGACGCGACGATCCTGGAACAACCGCCTCCGAACGGTCAACCCTACTTCACCGGAAGCGAATAAGCCCCTTGCTCAATCAACATTGCCTCACCGGCACAAGTCGGATCTGTTGCAGCGCTCTTCTTTGCTAGTTCCTTCATCTCTTTTCTGGCCGTGTCCAAGTCATGCCGGAACGCCTCGGTCCCATTCAGCACTGCAAGCAGCGCGCTCCCCAGAATTCGACCGCTCTCTACCGCGCTCGCGTTATGGACGCCGCAGATCAACCTGCTTTCGCCATAGCTCCGCGCCCGGAGCAAAATCGGCGTGGCGTGCTCCGGCGCGATCTCCGCCAAAATCAAACCGGTCAGCCAACCCATCGTCGTGTGTCCGGAGGGGTAGTCGAACGCTTGTACCAGCGTCGGAATCTTGTCGATACAGATCGGCCCTTCGTCCACAAGAAAAGGACGTTTTCTTTGATACCGTTCCTTCACTGCCACATTGACGGCATTGCTGTCTGTCGAAACGCGCGTCAGCAACTTCGCCACGTGGGGAGCGTTTTCCGGCGTGAGCTTTACTCCTACGGAGCACGAAAATACGCGCAGCAGCCCAGCCGTCGTCAGGTCGTTGTCATCGTGCGCCAGCTTCCACCGGTCGCTCCCTTCCATCTGCCGCGTCCCTTTGAAGACCGCGCGATCGATCTGGTCGCGCGCATCGCCGGCAGTCGGAGCCGGTGGGACCACACTCCGCAGATCGGGCAGGGAAGCAGGATCGAAATATCCATGGGCGCGCGGCGCCGGCATCTGTGCTGTTAGTACGGCCGCGGTAAGGAGAAACAAACGAATCAAGCGTTTAAAGGATACACGAAACGAAGCTCGTGAGAGGATATGCTTTTGTTTGCGAGGGGAAGGTAAGCCGATGTCGATAGTTGCCGGAGTCGATTTTGGGACTCTGAGCGTTCGCGTTTCTATTGTCAGTTCCACTGAAGGGCGGCTGGGCTCAGCCGTGGCTGAATACCCGCTCCATCGCAAGAAAGAAGATCCGGACTACGCCACCCAGAGCCACGCGGACCAGATGAGCGCCCTGGCACTCGCCGTCCGTCGCGCGATCGGCGTAGCCAACGTGTCAGGGGAAGCTGTCGAAGCCATCGCCATCGACACCACAGGTTCCAGCGTTATTCCGGTCGACGAAAAGCTCCAGCCGCTCGATGACTATTACCTCTGGTGCGACCATCGCTCCGCGGGGGAAGCCGCGCTTATCACCGAAACTGCGCACCGTACGAATCTCGAAGCGATCGAGTGGTGCGGCGGCGTTTATTCCTCCGAGTGGGGTTTCTCCAAGCTTCTGCACTGGCTGCGGAACAATCCCGAGAAGCGCGAGCGCTTCGTCACTGCGCTCGAAAACTGCGACATGGTGACCGCGACGCTGTGCGGCATCATGAACGCGCGCGATGTCCCGCGCAGCATCTGCGCCATGGGCCATAAGTGGATGTACAACGAACGGCTGGGCGGCTTTCCCCCGGAAGAATTTCTAACAGCAATCGATCCGCTGCTCGCCGGTATGCGCGACAAATTGGCCGGGCAATATCTGACATCGGACCGGGTCGCGGGCCATCTCGCTCCGGAATGGGCGGAGAAACTCGGTCTTCGCGCGGGCATTCCGCTCCCGGTTGGCGCGTTCGATGCGCATTGGGACGCCATCGGAGCCGGTTGCCGGGAGGGTGACATCGTCAATGTGATCGGAACGTCCACATGCATTATCGGCGTCGGCGAAAACGTCGGCCTTGTTCCCGGCGTGTGCGGTGTAGTTCCGGGTTCGGTCTTTCCGAACAAAACGGGGATCGAAGCGGGACTTTCCGCCACCGGTGACATTTTCGACGCTATCGCCCGCCGCGCTGGAACCACGGTGGAGACGCTATCCGGCTATCTCGCGGCTTACCGGCCCGGACAAACCGGCCTGCTCCGTCTTACGTGGGACAACGGAGACCGCACCGTTCTGGTGAATCCCGATCTGGGCGGCGTCACATTCGGCTGGAACCTGAACCACACTGCCACCGACGAACTCTTCGCCGCGATCGAAGGCGCGGCCATGCACACTCGCATCATTTTGGAACGCATGGAAGAGCACGGTGTGCCCCTCCGCCGCGTGATTAACGCCGGAGGCATACCGCGCAAGAATGAAGTGTTGAACCAGGTCTACGCCAACGTTTTAGGCAAGCCGGTGGTGGTCCCCGAAAGCGACGTCACCAGTCTTGGGTCCGCCATCTTCGCGTTCCTCGCGGCTGGAACCTTTGCCACTATTGAAGAGGCGCAGGACGCGCTTTGCCCGAAGTACCGCACCTTCCAGCCGGAGACAGACGCGACGGAAGTCTACGCCAAGCTGTTCTATTGCTACAAGAAACTTTACTTCGCCATGGGCTCACCTAATTCCGAAGCCGCCCCAATCGGCGATGTTCTTCCCACCCTGCGCTCCGTAGCCGCCATCCAACGCAATGCTTGAACAACTGCGCGAAGAAGTACTTGAAGCCAACCTGGAACTGGTCCGACGCGGCCTGGTGCTCTACACATTCGGCAACGCCAGCGGAATCGATCGCGATCAAAACCTGATCGTCATCAAGCCAAGCGGCGTGCCATATGACCGCATGACTCCGCAGGACATGGTCGTCGTCGCGCTGGATGGCGGGATCGTCGAAGGCACTCTTCGACCCTCTTCGGACCTGGCCACCCATCTTGTCTTATATCGAAACTTTGTTGAGATCGGCGGCGTGGTCCACACACACTCGCGGGCTGCCACCGTATGGGCGCAAGCCTGCCGCGACATTCCCTGCTTCGGCACCACCCATGCTGATTACTTCCACGGCTGCATTCCGTCGACGCCCCCCCTCACGCCCCACGAAATCGAATCCGCTTATGAAGAGGAAACGGGAAACGTGATCGTGAAGCGCTTCGAAGGTTTGGACCCTATTCACACCCCTGCCGTGCTGGTCGCGAATCACGCGCCCTTCTGCTGGGGCCGAACGGTTACTGACGCGGCCCACACCGCCGTCGTGCTCGAAGAGATCGCGCGAATGGCTCTCGAAACCCTTTCGCTTAATCCGGAAGCGCCGCCGGTGTCGGACGCTTTGCACCGGAAGCACTTTTACCGCAAGCACGGGCCCTCCGCATATTATGGGCAAGGCAACTTATGACATTCGGCTTGATTGTTGGCAACCGCGGTTTCTTCCCGGATCACCTGGCACGTAGCGGGCGCGAAGACATGCTGGCGGTTCTCGCGCAGCACGGCATTGACGTAGTTGCTGTTTCAGACCAGGAAACGAAGTACGGGGCGGTCGAGACTCGCCCGGAAGCCGTCCGCTGCGCCGACCTTTTCAAAGCCAATCGCGAACGCATCGACGGCGTCATCGTCACGCTGCCGAACTTCGGCGACGAGCGGGCCATTGCTGATACTCTGCGCCTGGCCGGTCTAAACGTCCCTGTACTGGTCCAAGCTACGCCGGACACGCCGTCGAAGATGTCGATCCGTGACCGCCGGGATAGCTTTTGCGGCAAGATGTCCGCCTGCAACAACCTGAAGCAATACGGCATTCCGTTTTCGCTTACGACGCTCCACACCGAAGCCCCACAATCGAAAACCTTCGCCGCAGACCTGAAGTGGTTTCAGGCCGTATGCCGCGTGGTGAAAGGTCTTCGCAATCTCCGAATCGGAGCGATTGGCGCAAGGCCTGCGGCATTTAATACTGTTCGGTATAGCGAGAAGCTTCTAGAAGCGAACGGCATTTCTGTGGAAACAATCGACCTCTCTGAAATCCTGGGCCGCATTGAGCGCATGCCGGACACGCACGAAGCCGCGCAGGACAAGCTGGCCGCCATCAAGCGCTACGTTTCTACAAACGATGTCCCCGAACTCGCCTTGATGAAGATGGCGAAGCTTGGGGCTGTGATCGATGGCTGGATGAAGCAGGCGGACGTTACGATTAGCGCCATCCAATGCTGGACCTCGCTCGAAGAATACTTCGGCGTGGTGCCCTGCACGGTGATGAGCATGATGAGCGAGAACCTGATGTCGAGCGCCTGCGAAGTCGATATCTGTGGTGTGGTCGGCATGCACGCGTTACAGCTCGCGTCGCAGACACCCAGCGCGCTTCTCGATTGGAACAACAACTACGGTGACGATCCTGACAAAGCCGTCTGCTTCCACTGCAGCAACCTGCCGAAGCATTTCTTCCGCGAAGTGAAGATGGACTTTCAGCAGATTATCGCCGGGACAGTCGGCAAAGAAAACACGTTCGGTACCTGTGTAGGCCAGGTGAAAGCGGCCCCGATGAGCTTTGCCCGGTTCTCCACGAATGACCGCGAAGGGATTATCAGCGGCTATGTAGGCGAAGGCCAGTTCACCAACGATTCGCTGGCCACATTCGGTGGCGCGGGCGTGGTTCAGATCCCCCGCCTGCAAGCGCTTCTCCGGTACATTTGCGAGCGTGGCTTCGAGCACCATGTAGCCGCGAATCTCTCGACGGTTGCCAATTCCGTTCACGAAGCGACGACCCGATACCTCGGCTGGCAAGTGGATCATCACAAGGCATGAGCATGCAACGTCGTACGTTTCTTCTCGCCCTCGGCGCCTCGCTCGCACGCGCCGCAACCCGCCTTCCCGCGAACCAGAATGTGAAGTGGGCACTCGGCGCGAACTTATGGAACTCCTTCCCGCGCGTCCCGTTCACGGACATTTTGGACATCATGCGCGACACCGGTTTTCCCGGCATTCGGCTGACGCAGTTTCCGGGAATCTTGAAGACATACGACATCACGGCCGCAGTTCTGCAACGCGAACTGGAGCGCCGTAGTCTGCACGTGATTACGATTTCGTTCAACGGACCCGCGCATGATATCGATCAGCGGGCGAAGTATCTCGCGACCGCGAAAGAAGACTTGCAATTTTTAAAGGAATTCGGCGCCGATCACCTGGTGGTGTTCTCACCCGCTCGTCCTTCACTTACTCCGCCGAATGGCAAGGCCGTCCCCGTCCCAGACGCACAGTTCCGCACCATGTGTGAATCCTTCAACAAGCTGGGCGAACTCGCCCGGAGCATGGGCATGACAGCCGGGCTGCACAATCACATGGACCAGATGGTGGAAACTTCCGCTGAAGTGGACCGCTGTATGGCGCTGACCGATCCGGCGCTCTTCGGATTCTCGCCCGACACGGCACACCTTTACCTGGGCGGCTGTGACGTTCCGGCCACCTTGGAGAAGCACAAGGCCCGCATTCGGCTTCTGGATTATAAAGACGCCCGCTGGAGCGAACCGCAAGAGCCGCGCAAGGCCCGGTTTCTCTCCAGCATCTATGACCTGGGCGACGGCGCGATCGACTTTCCGGCGTGTCATCGAGTGCTCAAAGGCGCAAATTTCAAAGGCTGGATCTGCGTCGATCTCGATACCGCTCGCAAGGGACCGCGCGCCAGCTACGAACGGTGTGGCGCTTATATTGTCGATAAGCTGGAGCCCGTCTACAAATGATCCGCCGCCGCGAACTTCTCTTAGGAGCCGCACTTATGTCGCCCGCGTCATACCGCATTCTCGATTCGCACGTTCACGTCTTCAAGCACGATCCCGCGTTCCCGTTTGCCAAGGGAGCGAACCCGCCGCCGGAAGATCGCGATCCCGAAATGCTACTCGCTCTGATGAAAGCGAATGGGGTGGAAAAGACCGTGATCATTCAAGTCCGCCACTACATGTTCGACAACAGTTATTTAGCGAACGTACTGAAGAAGTATCACGGAACGTTTCAGGGTGTAGCGAGAGTGGACCCGGAGAGTCCAGCAGCGCCAGACGATCTGGCACGCCTCACGGAACAAGGCTTTCGAGGAGTTCGCCTCAGCCCCGCAGCCGATGCATCCGGCGACTGGATAGAAGGCCCGCTGATGGCGCCGTTATGGAAGCGCTGCGAGCAACTGAAAGTGCCGATGACTCTGCTCGCGCCGATCAGCCGCATCCCCGCAATCGGAAAGCTAGCTGACAAGTATCCGAACCTGACCGTAGTCATCGATCACATGGCCGACTGCCCGGTTGACCAGCCGCAAGAACTCGACAAGCTGATCGCGTTGAAGCGCAATCCGAAAGTATTCGTGAAAGTTTCCCATACCTGGCAACTCTCGAAGCAGCAGTACCCGTGGCGCGATGCACAAGAACACGTAAAACGCCTTCACGCCGCGTATGGTCCGAAGCAATTGATGTGGGCGACCGATTGGCCGGTCTCTTTACCGCACGCAACCTATGCGCAGACGCTTCAAGTAGTTCGGGACGACATGCCGTTCCTCAACGCCGACGACAAAGAGTGGATGCTGAGCAAGACCATCGAGCGCGTCTGGCCGTTCTCTTAGGCGGGAAGTTTCTCCACCTTCACGCTTGTAATCCGATTGCGCTCCACCGCTTCCACCGTAAACCGACGCCCGTCATGTTCGACGGATTCACCGGAAGCCGGTATGTGGCCGAGCCGATATAACAAGTAGCCGGCGAGCGTCTGATAGCCGGTTCCGGTCTCCAGTTCGGTATCGAACTGCGTTTCGAAATCAAGAATGGAAGTAGCGCCGTCGAGTAATACTTCCGAGCTCTCGGTCTCCGCAACCACCGGTTCATCGAACTCGTCTTCAATTTCGCCGACAATCTGCTCCAGTACGTCTTCGACAGTGAGCAGTCCGGATATGGTTCCGAACTCGTCGACCACCATGGCCATGTGGTGCTGCGCGGAACGAAATTCGTCGAGCATTTGCACCAGCGGTTTGGTTTCCGGTACGACCATGAACTTCCGCATCTTCTGCCGGATGTCGAATGGCCGGGGTGTGCGACCGCTTCGCAGTGCGACCCGGCGCTCCTGCCAAAGATGCACCATGTCTTTGAAATACAGGATGCCGAGCACTTGTTCGGGCTTGTCCTCATACACAGGTAAGCGCGAATGCTGCTGCTCGCTCATGGTGGCGAGCACGTGATCAAGGGTTGCGTTTACCTCGATCGCGACCATCAGGCTACGAGGGATCATAACCTCCCGTACGGAGACTTCATCCAACTCCAAAACGCGATAGATAATCTCATCGAGACCTTCTCTCAAGTGGCCCGAAGCACGGCTCGAACTCACGATCAGGCGCAATTCTTCCGGTGAATGACCTCCGGCATGGAGCATCCGCTTCACCCCGAGCATCCGGCTAATCGCGGCCGCAGACTTTTCGATCACGGCGACGAAGGGCGCGG
>CAXSIG010000192.1:0-8671 GCA_964237255.1 uncultured Bryobacteraceae bacterium | reverse complement strand
CGTCAAGGTTCCGCAACCGCAGTTCGAGGGTCAGACAAAAGGCAAGCTGAATAGCGATATTCAGGGTGTGATGACTCAGTTTGTGAACGACAAGCTGGGCGAATACTTCGAAAAGAATCCCACAGTCATGCGCAAGATCGTCGGCAAGGCGATCGATGCGGCGCGTGCCCGCGATGCTGCTCGAAAAGCCCGCGATCTAACCCGTCGCAAAGGCGCGCTCGATTCAGGCGGCCTTCCCGGCAAGCTTGCCGATTGCCAGGAACGCGATCCGGCGAAGTGCGAAATCTTCCTTGTCGAAGGGGAATCAGCAGGCGGTACGGCGAAACAGGGCCGTGACCGAAAGTTTCAGGCGATTCTGCCGCTCAAGGGCAAGATCCTGAACGTCGAGAAAGCCCGTTACGACAAAATGCTGGGGCATGAGGAAATCCGGACGCTGATCACCGCGCTTGGTACCGGCATCGGCAAAGACGACTTCAGCCTGGTAAAGCTTCGTTATCACAAGATCATCATCATGACGGACGCGGATGTGGATGGAAGCCATATTCGTACCCTTCTGCTGACGTTCTTCTTCCGCCACATGCGCGATCTGATCGATCACAGCAACGTGTATATCGCGCAACCGCCGCTTTACAAAATCAAGAAGGGCAAGAACGAAAAGTACATTAAAGACGAGAAAGAGTTCACGCGCGAGATCATGCGGCGCGCGACGGAGAACTTAGTTCTCGAAATCGGAAAGGGTGACAGCATCGCCAAGATGGAAGGCGGCGAATTGCGCAACTACCTGCTGGCTCTTGACGAATTGGAACAGATCGCTCTCAGGGTGCAGCGGCGAATGCGCGATGGCCGCGTGGTTGAGATCATATCCGACACCACGCTGAAGATCGATAAGAAGGACGAGTTCCTGGAGAAGTCAAATCTGGAAGAAGTTTTTGCGCGTTTGAAGACAGCAGGCATAGAACCAGAGTTGAAATTCGATGAAATCCATTCGGCCTGGGGGGTGATGTATCACGACTCGACCAATGCCGAGCGGATGATCAACATCGAACTTGCAGCGCAGCCGGAGTACAAGAAACTTCGTGCAGTTGCCAAGCAAATTGCCAAACACAACTTCCCGCCGTTCACGGTAGTGAAGGGCGACCGCCGCGAGGTGTTGAACAACTGGCGCGACTTACTGAATTATTTAAAGAACGAGGGCAAGCGCGAAGTTACGGTACAGCGGTACAAGGGTCTCGGGGAGATGAATGCCGAGCAGCTTGCCGAAACCACTATGAATCCGGATAAGCGCACGCTGCTGCGGGTCCGCCTGGAAGATCTGGTGGAGAGCGACGCCATCTTTACGACCCTGATGGGCGAAGACGTGGAAAGCCGCCGCAAGTTCATCGAAGATAACGCGCTTGAAGCGAAAAACCTGGACGTCTAACGGTTAATGCGGGACTAGCTCGTCTCTTTCCACTTTGCCGTCGCGCACGTGGATGATACGATGCGCATGCCGCGCAATTTCGAGTTCGTGCGTAACAAGGATGATTGTGTTTCCTTCCCGATATAGGCGCTCGAACAAAGCCATAATCTCAATGCCGGTGGCGCTGTCGAGATTTCCGGTTGGCTCGTCGGCAAGCAGGATGGACGGATTATTGACCAACGCGCGAGCAATCGCAACGCGCTGACGCTGTCCGCCCGAAAGCTCGTTCGGCTTGTGATCCATACGTTTCGCCAAGTCGACCTGTGTGAGGGCCTTCTTGGCGCGTTCAATCCGGTCGTGCGCTCCGATGCCGCTGTAGATCAGCGGAAGCTCCACGTTGTGAAGGGAAGAAGCGCGGGGCAACAGATTAAACGTCTGAAAAACGAACCCAATTTCCTTGTTCCGGATTTGCGCCAGCGAATCGTCCGACATTTCGCTCACCAGGTTTCCGTTTATGTAGTACTCGCCCTTGCTTGGCGTATCCAGGCAGCCGATTAGATTCATTAGCGTCGATTTGCCGGAACCGGAAGGCCCCATGATCGCGACGTACTCGCCGCGCTTGATTTCTATATCGACGCCGGAAACGGCATTGATGGTCTGGTCGCCCATTACGTAGGTCTTCCAGAGATCGTACGTACGGATGACGATATTGGCGCGTTTCAGTTGTTCGGCGCGGCTTGCGGGAGCCGGCACGGTAGCGGTTGCCATGAGATTGGTCCTAGCTCGCCGGTTTCACACCGGGCGGCGCGTTGTCTACTTTGACGGCGGTATTGTCGCGAATGGTGCGAATTACCTGATAGGGTCCGGTCAAAATTTCGGATCCGTCGGACAATCCGGAGGTCACCTCGATATCCGTATTTCCGGTTATTCCTGTGTCCACCTTGGTGAATTTGACGTGGCCATTCTCGATAACGAAAACACCGGGAACCTCCACTTTTCGAGCGCGCTCTTCCGCAGGCGTCAGCTGGGCTACACCGGAGGGCTTGGCCCCGACTGCCGGTTTAGGCCCGAGGTCGCCTTTTTGCCGGGAAGTCAAAGCCTGAATCGGAATCGTGACAACGTGAGTTTTTTGGGAAGTCGTGATCTTTGCGGAGCAGGAGAGACCCGGACGAATTTCATCCGGCGGGCTATCCAGCGCAATTACGACTTTGAAGTCCTTCGCTTCCTGGCTAGATACGCTGCTCTGAGAAGCGGCTAAACCCGTGGATCGAAGAATGGCGGTGTTGCCGATTTCGATTACGCGGCCCTTCAGAACCTTGGCTTGGATAGCATCGACGGTAACATCCGCGACTTGATCGAGCTTTACATTCACAATATCGCTTTCATCCACTTTCACTTCGGCCGTGATGATGGACATGTCCGCGATCGTCATAATGGTGCTGGACGCGGAATTCTGGATGCCGGGAACGACTACTTCGCCCATCCGGACGGGCAAGTTGGTGACGACGCCATCGAGCGGTGAAACCACGTTGCGCTTGCTGAGCAGGTCGTTGAAGCGGATCAAGCTGGACTTCGACTGCGCGATGCGCCGTTGCGATGCGGAAGTCTGAGCGGCCGCTTGCGCGATCTGAGCTTTTGCTTGCACCATGCGGGCTTCGGCCTCGCGGACGGCAGCCTTCTGACTATCCAGTGTAGTTCGCCGCTGGTCATACTCCTGTTTTGCAACAAGCTTTTGATCGAACAGGTCTTTATAGCGGGAGAAATCGACCTCTGCCTTTTCGAGGTCCGCCCGGCTACGGTCGACGGTAGCTTGCATCGTGGCTAAATTATCTTCGGCGGCTTTCTGGCTCGCCTCACTTGCCGTGGCGTCCGCTTCGGCGGAACTGATGGTGGCCCGCTGCGTTTCGACATCAGCGGCGGGTTGAACATTTTCGATCCTGGCCAGTAGCTGACCCTTGCGAACGTGGTCGCCTTCTTTGACGAGGATGCCGGTGAGTTCTCCCTGGGCATTCGCACCGATGTTGATGTAATTTCGGGGCTTAATTTCACCTGACGCCGTGACAATGCTGGCGAGATCCTGCCGGACCGCATGGCCCGTTTGGACGGTAACGATTCCTTTCTGACTATATTTGACGCTGGCGAACACGCCGGCGGAGATTACCAGAAGCACAACAATCCCGATAATCACTTTCCACTTGGTTTTCACTTGAGAAACGAACTCCTCGGTAGGGTGAGACGCACAAAGCGCCAGATTTGTTCAACGAAGATTATAACGAATCGTTGGTAACGGAAACGAAAAAGGCGGCGCCGAAGCGCCGCCCGACTAAACAGTACCACACGCTAAGCTAGAAACGGTATTGAAACCCGACTTCCGCCTGAAGGGAATGAGGTACCACGGTGCCGCTGGTCGACAAGAAACCAGACGGTGTGCCGAACGCCGAAGAGCGAATGCTGGTGTTGTAACTACTCCCGTAATTTGCCCGATTATTCAGGTCGAATACCTGGCACAACGCCTCCAAGTGGTTCCGTTCCCGGAAGGTAAAAGTCTTGCTTACCCGAAGGTCTAACTGAACAAATGCATTACCGCGAACACTATCGTAAGGAACTGTGACCAGAGTTCCATTGGCCAGGCCGGCGCGTAATTGAGCCGCCGTTAAGCTTGCTGTAGCTGTGTAGACGGAGTAGTTATTCCCACCGCCTCCGACCGGCGTACCTACGGTCAAACCGTTTGCCGGGACAATAGCGCGCCACGTACCATTTCCATTTCCAGTGCCGAATACGTTGACTCCTTCCGTGGGATTCCAGGGCCGGCCCGTCGCCGCTTGGAAGATGGGAGAGACCCGGATTCCGAAGGGCAGTTCAAGAGAACCACTGAAGACGAACCGATGCGTTTCGTCGTTCGGAGCCGGACCAAGGTCATTTCGGGGTAGATAGTTATTCGGATCTTCCGCCACATTGCTGAACGCAGCGGGCCCACCCGCGTAAGCGAGGGCGCGTGAAAGTACGTAATTTGTATTGATTGAGAAGCGGCGAGTCAGGCGGCGCGCATACGTGACATTGAGGGCATCGTAGCGCGAGCGGCCAACTGAGCTTTCAACGATGATCTGAGCCAGCGCGGGTTGACCGGCAGCAGCTAAGGCATCCTGGAGGGGCCGTTTGCCAGTCGTGTAGTCGATCGCGTTAATATTGATGCGCTTCGATTCGTGGATCGCCAGGCTATGAATGCCCTCAAAGGTAATTACATCATTGGGCGTGAGGGACCAGGCGAACCCCAAATTGAATTCCTGATTGTACGGATTCTGATAAGCGGGGTTCACTAACCTGCCGGTAGCTCCATCTGGCAATCGGGTAGAGGGAGCACTGGGGATTGGCAATGGATCAACCCCGTAGCGATACTGCGCAAGGGTCACATTGGTCCCAGGAACTTTAGTCGCATTGGAATCGGCCGCTTGTCCGGGAGGATTGGCATTGGTCAGATTGAGAACTGAACCGAAAACAGTTGCGCCTTCCTGCTGCTCGACAAACAGGGGAATGTTCTGGAAGATCTGGCCGAAGTAAATACCGAAACCACCACGGATCACGTACTTGCCGGTACCGGCGACGTCATAGGCGAATCCGACTCGTGGGCTGAAATCCTTTGTATCGTCATGCGGAACGCCCTTTGCATAGGGGCTTCCTATTGCTGCCAAGGCTTGGTAAGTCCGATTTTGAGTTTGTGTGTTGCCGCCGGTCAGGTTAAAATCCCGGTCCCACCGAAGTCCGAGATTGAGGTTCAGCTTGCGGGTGACTTTCCAATCGTCTTGGACGTAGAAGCCAAGCATCTTTGCGTCTTTCGTAGCGAAGGACGCATTGCCCGCGTTTAGGACGATGCTCGACACCGCGCCCGGCGTCGAAAAACCGTTTGGGTAACGGGTTTTGTCGCTCAGGATGGTACTGGGATCGTCGAAGAACGCGATATTCGGAGTACCGGTGGTAATAAAGAAGCCACCAAGCTTTGGGAGATTGACGAAATCGAAGCCCATTTTTAAGCCGTGCTTTCCGCGGTTAACCGAAAAGTCATCACGGAACTGGTACTTCTTCTGAATGGACTGTTGTGGAACGTTTGGGTTGGTGCCCAGGGCCGCCGAAGGAAAGCTGATGTACGGTACTTTATTGGTCGAATCAATCAGGTTGTTCCAGTACTGGTAACCGAAAGTAAATGAGTTAACAGTGCTGGGAGTCAATATGCTGTTTAACGTCGCATTCGCAAGAATCAACCGATTTGTGGTGAAATTGCCGGCGGTCAGGTCATTTGTGGAATTCGCCTGATCGTTCATGCCGCTGTTGTGCTGGCTGTTGTAGGTGGCGAAGAAAGACGTCTTATCGCTAAACCGATGATCCAGGCGACCCGTGTAGCGCTGATCGCGGTAGGGAGTTGGTAAAATAGTGGAGGGGACCGCGCCCAGTGGTACGGCTAGAACCAATTGGCTGTACGCGGTCGGGTTCACGCTAACGGAACTCTCTTCGCGTTGCCGTTCAATCGCGAAGAACGCGAACGTCTTATCCTTCTTAATAGGAGCGCCGAACGAGCCGCCGTATTGCTGCCGGCTGTAAGGGGCCGTGGTGGTGGCTAAAGCATCTTTCGTGTTCAGGTTTGTATCGCGCTCGAACAGGAACAGCGATCCATGGAGTTGATTCTCGCCGGACTTCGTCACCAGGTTGAGAGCCGCGCCTTCGCTACGGCCGTTTGCCGCGCTGAAACGCTGCGTGCTGATATTGAATTCCTGCACCGCCTCAAGAGGAAGCTGCATAACAGGGCCGCCGACGGTGTTGTCTTTATCGTCAACGCCATTTACGGTGACGTTCACGTTGCGCCCGGCCGATCCATTCACGCCGAAGACGGCGATACGGTTTTTCGTCGGATCGTAGGAGTTCACCGGCTTAGCGCCTGGCGCAAGGAACGCCAAGTTCGCGAAATCGCGGCCGTTGATCGGTAAGTTTTGAACTTCTTTCGGAGTGATACTTTGGCTGACTTCCGTCTTGGTGACGTCAATAAGCGGCGGCGCTGCATCTACTGTTACGACATCGGACTGGGTACCCGTGGAGAGCGTAATATCGAGATCCGCATTAGTCGCAACCAGAACTTCGAATTTCTCGTAGATCTTGGTCGCGAATCCGGGAGCTGTGGCCGCGATTGTGTAGACACCGGCAGGGAGCAGGTTAAAAGTATACAAACCCTTGTCGGTCGTCTTTTCTTGTCGGCGCAAACCCGTCGCGCTACTGGAAAGAGTGATGGACGCGTTAGGGATAACGGCTTTGGATGCGTCGTAGACGGTACCCTGCAACGTACTGGACGCAGTCGCTTGGGCGTAAAGGTTAGCAGTGCTTGCCACGAAGGCAAGAGCGAGAACTATCTTTTGATACATAAACCTCGTGTATTGAGTAAGGCGTCTTCAGACCCGGAAGCGCCGGTTTTGTTACATTTTACACCGTTTTCTCAGTTATTTGCAAAACTGTCCGTGACTGAACAGGAGTTAGCGCGTTCAATCAGGTCGGTTTATACTAATTGCTGGACAGCATGATGCCCTGTTTGTTACTCGCGGCGAGCGCGTTCGATCAGTTGAAGCGCAACCTGACCGACACAACATTTGCCGGTATCCACCAAGCCAGTTGGTTCGACTGGGCGCTGCTGATTCCGTATTTCGGTATCCTCTTTATCCTTTCGATTTATGGACTTCACCGGTACGAAGTAATTCATTCGTACTTCAAGCATCGAAAGAACGCGACCGGCGAGCCACCGCTTCGTTTCGCCGAATTGCCCCCCGTGACAATCCAATTGCCCTTGTTCAATGAGCGCTATGTGGTGGAGCGTTTGATTGACGAGACCACGAAAGTGGAATATCCGAAGCATCTGCTCCAGATTCAAATCTTGGACGATTCAACAGACGATACTCACCCCTTTGCCGAGGCGCTGTGCCAGAAATATCAGGCTCTTGGCTACCCTGTTGAATACAAACACCGGACCAACCGGCATGGGTACAAAGCTGGCGCTTTACAGGAGGGATTAGAAACGGCGACGGGAGAATTCGTAGCAGTTTTCGATGCCGATTTTATCCCGCCGACCGACTTCCTGATGCGCACAATCCACCACTTTGCCAGCCCGAAAGTCGGAGTAGTTCAAACGCGGTGGAGCTATTTAAATAAGGATTACAACTTCCTGACTGAAGTGGAAGCGATGCTTCTCGATGGACACTTCGTACTTGAACATGGGGCGAGGTCGCGATCGGGACTGTTTTTCAATTTCAACGGAACAGCCGGCATTTTGCGGAAGTCGATGATCGCCGACGCGGGTGGCTGGCAGCACGATACGCTTACAGAGGACTCAGACCTCAGTTACCGCGCGCAGGTGAAAGGCTGGAAATTCGTCTACCTGCCCGGCCTGCATTGCCCGTCTGAGTTGCCGGTGGAGATGCATGGATTCCAGGTTCAGCAATCGCGCTGGGCCAAGGGTCTTACCCAATGCGCCAAGAAACTGTTGCCCAGCATTCTTCGCGCGGATCTGCCATTCCGAGTCAAGGCCGAGGCATTTTTGCACCTGACTCCGAACATTTCTTACCCACTGATGGTTGTGATTTCGGCTTTAATGCTGCCTGTCATGATCTGTCGCTTCTATATGGGATGGGCGCAGATGGTTTTTCTGGATTTCCCGCTAATTGTAGCTTCATTTATTTCCATCTCCGCCTTCTACATCCTGGCTCAGCGTGAGTTGTATCCGAAGAATTGGAAGCGCTCGGTGCTGTTGATGCCTATGCTGATGGCGGTTGGGGTAGCCCTCACAATTATCAACACGCGAGCTGTTTTGGAAGCTTTGTTCGGTGTCCAGAGCAGTTTCGTCCGAACGCCCAAGTTCGCGATTGAGGGTACAGCCCCCGCGCGCAGGCTGGAACAGAAAAAGTACCGGAGTCGCAGCGGTTGGCTTCCGTATGTGGAGTTGGTGTTTGGAACATATTTTGTCGGCATGGCGATTTTTGCGGTGAACAGCGGAAATTATCTGTCCATCCCGTTCTTGCTCCTCTTCGTTGGCGGCTATTATTGGGCGGGGTTCGCGACCTTGTATCACGAGCACCAGGAACGCCTGCAGCAGCTTCGGCAAAGCAAATTGGAACTACAAACCGCTCGATGACTCAAGCACGATGAGCTCGGCCGCCATGGTGCGGGAAGCGGCGGAGAGGATTCGTCCTTTGGCGCGGCGGACGCCGGTTTTGGAAGCCGAGGTCAATGGCGTTTCCCTTT
>CAXSIG010000191.1:0-8712 GCA_964237255.1 uncultured Bryobacteraceae bacterium | reverse complement strand
GTCTGGTGGGAGACAACATTCGATATACGCCGGGGGTGTCGCTGCGCGTTTTCCGGGCTTTGGAAACGGTGAACGTGCGAATGATTTCCCAAGGCGCGTCGTTGTTGAACCTAACCGTGGTTGTTGCGGAAGCAGATCTGAAACCCGCCGTTTCCGCGCTGCACACGGAGTTCTTTCGGGAACTGGATCCGGCGGTGTTTGCATGAACCTTGCGCTAATCGGATATGGAAAGATGGGTCGCCTGTTGGATGCGCTTGCTCCGGAATATGGCTTTACAGTTACGGCCCGAGTCGACGAAACGGCCCAAATATCTGCGATCCAAGACACACAGATTGCTATCGAGTTTTCGGAAGCGTCAGTCGTACCTGCGAACGTCGAGGCTCTGGCCAGTGCGGGCATCTCTGTTGTTGAAGGAACAACTGGATGGCTCTCGCAAATGGAACAGGTGAAGAGTTCCGTCGAGCGGCATGGCATCGGAATGGTTTGGAGCCCGAATTATTCGGTCGGCGTGAACGTGTTCTCACGATTAGTTCGGGAAGCCGCTCGTTTGCTTCAGGACGAAAATGCATACGAAGCTTGGGCGTGGGAGATCCATCACTCGGCCAAGAAGGACGCTCCGTCCGGAACGTTGCTGAAGTTGGTGGATGATATGAAGCGCGCGGGCTACAACAAGACGATCGATATCTCATCCAGCCGTGCCGGCCGTGTGCCGGGGACACATGAGATCGGGTTTGATTCCGCGGCCGATACCATCACACTTCGCCACACGGCCCGCAATCGCGAAGGTTTCGCACACGGAGCGCTAAAGGCCGCGCAATGGATCGCGGGCAAAACAGGTTTTCACGATTTCGAAGAGGTCCTATTTTCATGAGTGTTTCTCCCGCTGTATTTACCGGTTGCGGTACCGCGATGGTGACTCCGTTCCGGTCCGATCTGTCTCTTGACGAAGCGACTCTGCGGAAGCTGGTGCGTCGACAGATCGATGAAGGTATTCACTTCCTAGTGCCGAGCGGTACCACTGGCGAGAGCCCAACGCTGACTCGCGAGGAACATCTGCGCGTCGTTGCGATCACCATCGAGGAGGCGAAGGGCGCTGTTCCTGTGATGGCGGGCGCGGGGGGCTACAACACCGCCGAGGTCATCGAACTCGCGCGCGAGGTGGAGAAGTTAGGCGCGCAAGGAATCTTGTCAGTCACGCCTTATTACAATCGACCCACGCAGGAGGGCCTCTACCAGCACTATCGCGCAATCGCGGAGGCTGTGTCGCTTCCCCTGGTAATCTACAGCGTTCAGGGCCGAACGGGCGTGAATGTCGAGCCCGCGACACTTGCGCGGCTAGCCGACATTCCGAACATCATCGGCGTGAAGGAAGCATCCGGGAACATCGGGCAAATGGCATCGGTGCTCCATCGCGTGCCGGCAAGCTTCCTCGTGTTTTCGGGAGATGACGCCATTACCCTTCCGATAGTCGCTCTCGGGGGGCATGGAACGATTTCAGTTGTTTCGAACGAGATTCCCGGACCAATGGCCAAGCTGGTGGAGAGTTGTTTGCGTGGCGATTTTGCAACCGCTCGCGAGTTGCAGAAACGATATCTGTCCTTGATGGAGATCAACTTCGTGGAATCAAATCCCGGACCCGTAAAGGCAGCGATGGGGTTAATGGGATTGCTTGATCCGGTGTTCCGTCTTCCCATGGTGATGCCGAAGCCAGAAAGCCTTTCGAAAATCGCAGACGTGCTGAGGAGCCTGGACCTTGCAAAATGAAATCGAAGAGTTGTACGAAGCGAAGCCGGAGTATTACCACGTTAAGGACCAACAAGTCTTCTTCCGATTTAAGACGGCGTTAAACGAAGGAAAGATTCGCGCCGCTGAGCCAGACGCAAGCCTACCCAGAGGCTGGCGAGTCAATCCTTGGGTAAAGAAGGGTATCCTTCTCGGCTTCCGCATGGGCGTGATTACGGATCAATCGATCGATCGCGCGAAGCAGCCGTTTTTCGACAAGGATACTTACCCGGTGAAGCAGTTCACGGCTGAATCCGGCGTGCGAATCGTACCAGGCGGCTCATCGGTGCGCGACGGCTGCTACCTCGGGAAGAGCGTCACCTGCATGCCACCGATGTACATCAATGTCGGAGCGTACGTCGGAGACGGCACGATGGTGGATAGCCACGCATTGGTGGGCAGTTGCGCACAGGTCGGACGAAGTTGCCACATCAGCGCAGCTTCTCAGTTAGGCGGCGTTCTGGAGCCGGTTGGGGCGATGCCCGTGATCCTGGAAGACGACGTTTTAGTGGGCGGTAATTGCGGCGTATATGAAGGCACGATTGTCAAGCGGGGCGCCGTTCTGGGAACAGGGACGATCTTAAATCGCTCCACGCCGGTCTACGATCTTGTGAAAAACGAAATCTATAAAGCGACCGATGACACGCCGTTGATCATCCCGGAGGGCGCTGTCGTGATCGCCGGGAGCCGAGCCGTGACGAACGGGCCGGGCAAGGATTGGGGAATTTCGATCTACACGCCGGTGATCGTGAAGTATCGCGATGAGAAAACTGGTGCCCGAGTGCAGCTTGAGGATCTCTTGCGTTGATCGATCTAGCGGGCAAGGTGGCCATCGTCACCGGCGCTGGGCGGGGCATCGGACGGGCCATTGCAGCAAAGCTGGCCGAAGCGGGAGCCACGGTGGTGGTGAACGATCTCGACCGCAATCCTGCGGAAGAAACGGCGACGAAGATCGGGAACGGCGCCCTGGTAATCGCTGGAGATATAACTGACGCAGCCTTCCCGCAAACTCTTGTGGATCGGACGCTTGCGGAGCGCGGCGCGATCGACATCGTGGTCAATAACGCCGGTTATACGTGGGATAACGTGATCCAGAAAACCACGGACGAACAATTTCAAGCCATGCTCGATATCCACGTAACCGCGCCGTTTCGTCTCTTACGGGCCGCATCGGGCTATCTTCGCGAGTCGGCAAAGCGAGAAGCTGGCGAAGGGCGCCGGGTAATGCGCAAAGTTGTGAACGTTACCTCAATTGCGGCGACCGACGGCGGCGCGGGCCAGGTGGGCTATGGATCAGGGAAGGCGGCCGTCATTGGTCTGACACGAGTGCTCGCTAAAGAGTGGGGGAGGTACAACGTGAACGTAAACTGCGTCGGCTTCGGGCTGATCGAAACGCGGTTGATCCAGCCGATTACGCCGGACGCAGCTCCTATCGAAGTGCAAGGCCGGCAAGTGCGTGTCGGTGTACAACCCGCGCTGCTGGATCAGGTTAAAGCAGCATCGCCGTTCGGTCGCGCCGGATCTGTGGAGGAAGCGGCTGGTCCGGTACTGTTCTTCTGTTCGCCGCTGAGCGATTTCGTCACTGGCGAGGTTTTAATTTGCAGCGGGGGAATGCATTTTTAGAACTGGGCTAAGCCAAATGGCAATGATGATTTGCCATTTGTCTTCTCCCTGTGTATGATTTAACTATGGCAACTCTTCAAACAACGCTTCCGAATGCCATCGCATTTCCCTTGGGAACCACAGGTCCTCATATCGGTGTCACTGTCGAAGAGACGAAAGATCTGATTCACCAAGTAGAAGAGGGCCTGCCATTTGCCTCCTTTGAGCTATTAGCTCGGCTGACCCGGCAATCCGTCGTGGAACTCGGCCAGGTCCTTAATATTCCGGAGCGAACATTGGCGCGGCGCAAGATTGCCGGCAAACTCACACCGGATGAATCGGGCCGTCTAGTCCGCGTTGCCGCTGTTGTGGAAAAAGCGGTGGCTTTGTTTGAGTGGGAAACCGCCCCGGCCATTCAGTGGATGCTCACGCCGAAAGCGGCTTTGACCGGTGAAACTCCGTTGCGGTATTGCCGGACGGAACTGGGTGCCCGGGAAGTAGAGAAATTAATCGGGCGTTTGGAACACGGCGTCTTCTCTTGACGGTAACCGCTTGGCGAATTGTCAAGCAGAAATACCAGGCCAACGCGTTCAGCGGTGAAGGCGCAAAAGAATACGGGGGTCGCTGGAATAGCCCCGGCAATCCTGTCGTCTACACCGCTGAATCGCAATCTTTGGCCGCACTGGAGATGTTGGTTCACTTGGAATCGGCCGACGTACTCTCCGCCTATGTTGTCTTCCAAGTGGCATTCGATAGCTCGCTTATTTCCGATGTCTCGAAAACATTGCCCAAACAGTGGGACGCTGAGCCGTGTCCACGCAAGGTCTGCCTCCTGGGCGAAGAGTGGTTACGATCAAATCAATCCGCGGTTCTCCGCGTCCCAAGCGCACTGATCCATTCTGAGAGCAACTATCTGCTCAACCCTCGGCATGAACGCTTCAGCAAAATCAAAGTCGCTAAGCCGGCGCCCTTCCGCATCCACCCTCGTCTACAAACCAAACTCAAGTAGCTCTCATCGTTTACAATCCATGGAGTGCCAGCGCGTAAAAACGCCGAGCCGGAACTCACTCCCGCCGTTCAAGCGTTCCGCGCCAGAAAACCAAAAGTCGACATCGATTACGCCGTCTACAAGCTGGAGATCAAGCGCGGCGGCATCCATCGCTATGGACTGTTTGCCGGCGAGAATATCCCGCGGAATCGCAAAGTCATCGAGTACACGGGCGAGCGGATCAATCGCCGTGAAACCAAGCGCCGCAGTGAAGAGCAAGGCTCCATGATTTACCTTTTCACGCTGGACAACTACTGGACCATCGACGGTGCGGCAGGCGGGAGCGGGGCGGAGTACATCAACCACTGCTGCGACCCGAACATTCGCGTCCTGATTACGAAAGGCCATATTCTTTACATGGCAAAGCGGGCGATCAAAAAGGGCGAAGAACTAACCGTCGACTATCACTTCTCAAAAGACATCGAGAGGATCCCGTGTTATTGCGGCTCACCTAAGTGCCGCGGAACCATCAACGTCAAATAAACTGAGAGCTTTTTTACGTTTTCCCGACTAGCAAGTTTCAATCGCTATTCATCGGGAGACGTTCATGAGTACAGTAAGCCAGACGGGCCGGAAGACTATTGTGGTGTGCGACTCGCAACCAATTACTATCGAGGGACTTCGCGTGATTCTTACGCCGTGTCCGGACCTGAAACTGTCTGGTGGGGTCTGCGGATTGCTGGCCGCTATGGAACTGGTTAACAGCATGAAGCCTTCTGTCGTGGTGGTAGATAAGGCTTTCGGCTTACAGGCGATTTTCGACTGGCTACAAGTACTCCGCAACTCCCGCACTGCAATGGTGGTTTGGGGAACTGGAATCAGCAACTCCGAGGCGCTTCGTCTGGTGCAAGGCGGCGCAAAAGGAATCGTTCACAAGACTTCCGATCTGGAGTCCATCGTCTCCTGTATCCGCTCGGCGGCAGGTGGCGCGACGTGGATGTCGGACACAATCTTTCAGGTATCTGAGAGAGACCCGCAGCACCGTTCGAATCTTACAGCGCGTGAAAACCAAGTGGCCGAGTTGGTGGAGCGCGGCTTGCGCAATAAAGAGATCGCACACTCGCTCGGGATCCAGACCGGCACGGTAAAAATTCACTTGAAGCACATCTTCGAAAAAACCGGCTGCCGCGGCCGTTACGGACTTGCGATTTCGGGCTTGCGGGACAAAGGCCAACTTCAGCTCGCGGTAATGTAAACAGCCCTTCGATGCGGTCATGATATTTTAGAAATATCTTGCGCCCCATCGGGTTTTTGGGCCTGATGCTTTGTTGTGCCTCGGCATCTTCCGCCCCAACCGGAGTAGTCCTCAACACACTTTCCGAAGAGTTACAGCGCAACTTCATCGCGCTGAAGCAGAAGGCGGATCCGCCTCCGTATTTCATGTCTTATGAAGTAACGGAGATCGATTATCACGCTTCCGGCGCCACCCTCGGCGCGCTGAACGCTTCGAACGATTCCAGAAATCGATATCTCGACGTGTCAGTCCGCGTGGGCAACCCGAAGCTGGATAATTATCATCGGGCCCGCGGGGAACGCGTCCAGTTCACCTCCGGCGTCAATCTCTCAGTTGACGACAATCCGAACGCTATCACTCAGCGCCTTTGGCTCGAAACCGATCGCGTTTATCGCGCCGCTGCCGAACGCCTGATCAAAATCCGGACCAATCAGCAGGTAAAAGTCGCGGAGCGTGACGCCTCCGACGATTTCTCTTCCGACCCTCCTTCAACTCACACTGAGCCGGTCCACACCATCAAGTTCGACCGAAAGAGTTGGGACGATCGTGTTCGTAAAATTTCTCTGGCGTTCGCTAAACACCCACTCATTCTCAGTTCCGGGGTGATCGCAACCGCGCAGGAGGATACGCGTTACCTTGTGAGCAGCGAAGGCACGCGTGTGCAACATGGCCGCGGATACTCTCGCGTGATCATCTCCGCGCAGGCGAAGAGTACGGACGGTATGGATTTAGCGGATGCCGAATACTTCGACGCTGTAGATCCCGCCAACCTTCCGAAAGATGATGCGCTGCTTGCCTCAGCCGAACGCGTTGCCGGGCATGTGGAAGCGCTTCTGAAAGCACCCGTGACAGAACCGGTTGTAGGCCCCGCAATCTTTTCCGGACGTGCCGCCGGCGTGTTTTTCCATGAAATCTTCGGTCACCGGATTGAGGGCCATCGCCAAAAGGACGACAACGAGGGCCAGACGTTTACCAAGAGCTTGGGCGAGAAGGTCCTTCCCGATTTTCTCTCGGTCGACTTCGATGCCACGCTTCGCAAGGTCAACGGTATCGATCTAAACGGCTGGTACGAGTTCGATGACGAAGGCATTGCGGGACGGCCCGTACGATTGGTCGACAAGGGAGTACTGAAAGCGTTTCTCATGTCCCGTTCGCCCATTGAAGGCTTCGTGCACTCGAATGGACATGGGCGCAGGCAGCCCGGATTGGAGATTGTTTCTCGTCAATCGAACTTGATCGTGAACAGCACGAAGACGGTCAGCGATGCCCGCCTGCGCGAAATGCTGATTGAAGAGGTGAAGCGGCAAGGCAAGCCGTACGGATTGTATTTTGATGACATCACGGGTGGGTTTACCACCACCGGACGTTCTGGGCTTCAGGCTTTCAAAGTGATCCCGGTAATCGTATATCGCGTCTATCCCGATGGCCGTCCGGATGAACTGATTCGCGGAGCCGATATCGTGGGGACGCCCCTCGCCAGCTTCGCTAAAATCCTTGCGACATCCGACAAATTGGACGTCTTCAACGGCTACTGCGGCGCCGAGTCGGGATCCGTGCCCGTTTCCGCTGTTGCTCCGGCAATCCTGATTTCCGAAATCGAGATTCAGAAGAAAGAAAAATCACAGGAGCGTCCTCCGCTTCTTCCAAGCCCGGTTCAGGGCCCCACGGAATGAGACGATTACTATCGCTCGCGTTTGTGGCGAGTTACGCATTCGCCCAGGACGACGTCATTCTGAAGGCCATGCGCGATGAGTTGAGCCGGTCCATGACGCTCAAACTCACAAATCTGGAAACGCCTTATTACATCGAGTATGAAGTCGACGACGCCAGACAAATTTCGGCGATCGCAAGCCTTGGTGCGTTGATCACTTCCGGAGATTCGAATTTTCGCGTCCCGCGCGTCCATGTCCGGGTTGGCTCGTACGACTTCGACAACACGAATTACGTAGGCAGCGGATTCAACTTCGGCGCTCGTTACGATACCCGGTTGCCATTCGACAACGATTACAGCGTGCTGCGGCAGAGTCTTTGGTTGGCCACGGACCAGAGTTACAAATCGGCCCTGGAGGCGATCTCTCGTAAGCGGGCTGCGCTGCGAAACATCTCGGTTACCGATAAGTTGCCCGACTTCAGCAAGACAACGCCCGTGAAGTTGATCGAGCCGGCGCTGGCAAAGCCGGTGTCGCTCGATATATGGAAGGATCGGTCTCGCAAGCTGTCCTCGGTTTTCCTTGAATTTCCTAAACTCAAGGGTTCTTCGGTGGAATTTTCCGCGCTGGATGGCAATCACTACTTCTTAAGCTCGGAAGGCGCGGAGCTCCGTGAGCATTCCGACTTGGGCGTCGTCCGCTTACGTGCGATCGCACAGGCAACTGACGGCATGCTACTGCGCGATTCTTCCGTGTTTCAAACGCGCGACGCGGCCCTGCTCCCGGGAGAGGCCGAGATGGAGCGCGCCGCTCGCGCTGTGTCTGATAACGCCACGAAACTCGCCGCCGCTCCCTTGGGCGAAACGTATTCCGGCCCGGTTCTTTTCGAAGGCGTTGCCGGATCCCAAATCTTCGCTGAGGTGCTCGGGAAAAACTTGTCGCTTACCCGCAAGCCGGTGCTCGAACCGGGCCAACCCGGATCTGTTCCCTCTAGTGAACTGGAGGGCCGTCAGGGCGTGCGAGTGCTTCCGGAAATGTTTCGCGTGGTCGACGACCCAACGCAGAAGGAGTATCAAGGCCACCGGCTCTTCGGCTCCTATGCCGTTGATGACGAGGGTTCCGCATCCCAGCCTTTGACGATCATCGATAAGGGCGTACTAAAAGCCTTTCTTTTGACGCGACAACCGGTGCGGGGCTTCGGCGCGACAAACGGGCATGCCCGGCTGCCCGGATCGTTCGGCGCCCGTTCCGCAGCGCCTTCGAATCTGTTCGTGCAAGCCACGGAGACATCCACAAAAACTCAATTGCGCGAGAAACTGATCGAAATTTGCAAGCAGCGGGGCAAGCCTTACGGCATTCTGGTTCGTAAAATGGACTTCCCTTCGTCGGCATCGCTC
>CAXSIG010000190.1:0-8725 GCA_964237255.1 uncultured Bryobacteraceae bacterium | reverse complement strand
TGCGGGCTTTTGACGGCGAATAAACTCGAGAAGGTAATCCACGTTCGGACACTTCTCGTTGAAGTCGAGTGAGAAGATCTGCCCGCCCTTCGCCACTTGATCGATAGCGGCGACACGGTTCACATCCCACTCCAGATCGTTCCCGTTGAGTTTGATTTTGATGGCACGGATGCCGCTGTAAGGGATCCAGGCTTCGAGAGACTCCGGTAATCCGTCGCCGACAGGATGAGTCACCTCCGCTGGAGTAAGCGCATCGCTAGCGCCCACCGAGTGATACATCAGAACGCGACCTAACGGTTTAGGGAGGACGTAGCGATCCAGATATTCGCCGCGAAATTCCGGCCCCATGTAACGTTCCAGGTCCCAACGGACAAACTCGCGGCCCGCGGCGTTAAACGAATTTCGCCCGACCAGCTTGCCGAATGCGTCGTGAAGCGCGGCGTCGAAAGGGCTGGCCGTAACCAGCATGCAGAGCTTCGGAATTTGTCCCGCAGCTTTTAGATATTCCGGCTCCAGAACATGGTTCATCTCCAGCGGATGAGCATAACCGGAGTAACTGCGAGTCAGGCCGGCGATTCGGTCGGCCAGAGATTTCATCTCGGCCAGAGTCTTGTCGTAACCGAGTTCCGGGGCGGGCCAACTCCATACGTTGCCCATCGGCATGGCCCCATAACCTTGGGCGCGCTTCCCTCCCTTGGTGCTGACGGTGCAATGAACGTTCAGCATCGTGACGCGATCCACTTCGCGTCCGCCGAACTTGTAAGGTGCGCGATACCGAAAGTCCTGGTAATCGTGCTGGATGTTTTCGATTTTGATATCGGTAGAAGAGCCACCGAGAAGCAATGCGGGAGCTGCGCTCAGGTCGCGTCGCGTCATGAGCTACATCTTGTAGCGGCCCATGTCTTCGTCGTTCAAGCCTTCCAGCCAGCGGCGCAGCTCTTCCGTATTGACCTTGTCGCTGACGGAGGCTGTGAGCTTGGAGGACTTAAGGACGGAGTCGTCGACGAAGATCGGGCAATCCAGGCGAAGGGCTAGCGCTAGGGCGTCGCTGGGGCGACTGTCTACCGAGATAAGTTCTCCGCCGCGATCCAACCAGATCAGTGCGTAGAAGGTATCGTCCTTCAGTTCGCTGACCACCACTTTCCGGATGCCGGCATGCAGCCCCACCAGCACGCTTTTCAAAAGGTCGTGCGTCATGGGACGAGGTGTTGAGACTTTCTCGATCTCAAGCGCGATAGCGTTGGCTTCATAGATTCCCACCCAGATGGGCAGCACGGTATTTCCCGCGACGTCCTTCAGGATGACAATCGGCATATTGGTACCCGGGTCCATCATCAACCCGCGAATTTTCATTTCGACTTCCACGTCGGCTTCCTTGTTCCATTACACCACTTCGCCCGCTAACGAATGAGGACCGGCGCGCGTGATGCGGACTGGTAGATAGGTGCCAAGCAGCGCGGTGTCGTCAGAAGGGTGAGTGAAGTTGAGCGTTCTGTTCTGGGCCGTTCTGCCGATCCACTGCTTCGTAGCATGGTTGCGGCCTTCAATCAGCACTTCTTCGGTGGCGCCCACCATGTCCGCATGCTTGCGGAGCTGGATCGTGCGCTGCTTTTCCTGAACGGCGGCTAAGCGACGCGAGATCTCCTCTTCCGGAATCTTGTTCTCGATCGTCAACGCGGCGGTGTTCGGACGCCGGGAATATTTGAAGCCGAACAGCGCATCGAACTCCACGTCGTCCAGCAGCTTCATCGTTTCCTCAAACTCTGCATCGGTTTCGCCGGGGAAGCCCACGATGATGTCGGTCGTAATCGCGATGGGTCGTTTGGACGCCTTCATCCAATCGATGCGACGCATATACTCGTCGCGTGTGTAGAGCCGCTGCATCGCGTTAAGGACCCGCGTGGAGCCGGACTGGACGGGAAGATGTACGTGGTTGCACAAGCGCTCATCGGACTCAATGGCATCGATGATCGGCTTAACGAAATCGCGCGGGTGCGATGTTGTGAAGCGAACGCGACGGATGCCGGGGATTTCTCCGACACGCGCCAGCAGCGCCGCGAAATCCCAACCTGCCGGTGACGGGTCACGGTAGCTGTTCACGTTTTGGCCGAGCAGCTGAATCTCGGTATAGCCGTTCTCCGCCAGGCCCTGCGCCTCTTGCATGACGCTGGCGCTGGTACGGCTTCTTTCGGGGCCGCGAGTGAACGGCACGACGCAATAGGCACAGCTTTTATCGCAGCCTTCGATGATGGTGAGGAATGCGCGGTGCGGGTTGTCGCGACGCGTGTAGGGAGTTTCGAAAGCGTCTTCGCGGTCGAACGCTAAGCCGGAGACACGAGTGTTTCCCGCCTCAAGCTGCACCAACATCTCCGGAAGTTTCGCATAGCTGGCCGAGCCGGCCACCAGATTCACATGTGGAGCACGCGCAAAGATTTTCTCGCCTTCCTGCTGCGCCACGCAGCCAAGGACCGCGATCTTCTTTCCCTTCGCTGAGCGCTTGAACGTATCCAGCCGATGGAATACCTTCTGCTCAGCCTTGTCGCGGATGCTACAGGTGTTGTAGAACAGATGCGAAGCTTCGTCCGGCGTTTCCACTTGCGTGAAACCTTCGCGCAGTAGAGTCCCCACCACCTTCTCCGAATCGTGAGCGTTCATTTGACAACCGAACGTTTCCATGTAAAAGGTCTTGGGGGTCACCTACCCATTGTAAAATGGGCCGTGGAACCATCGACTCCGAAATGGTCGGCCGGTGATAAGCCCGTCCGCATGCCGGAGGAAACGAACGTTTGGACCCCGGACGCGACCACCCACAAATGTCCGAGGTGCGGTTCCCACGACACGCGGAAGTCTCTGCCCCGCGGCATGTTCGATACGTTTGTATTAATGATCGGCCGCTGGCCGTACCGGTGCAGAAAGTGTTCCCACCGCTTCATACGCAAGGTGCCGAAATCCTACATCAACGATTTTTCGCACCTGGATGAAGCGGAGGAAACGTCCCGAGAAACCCACGATCAGAGCGTCTGAGTAACTTTACTCAAGGTTCTCGGTCGATCGGGATCCAACCCTTTAGCCGATGCAAGATATGCGGCGAAGAGTTGCGCGGGAACAATGTAGGGAATCGGGGTAAGGATTTCCGGGATGTTCGCGGGAATCGTGACCTGGTGAGTAGCTCTACCGGATGCATCGGGATTCGCGCGGTCCGTGACAGTCACGGTGTTTGCGCGCAAGCCTTCTAATTTCGCGAGCATCTGCGACATGGTCGGCCACGTAGGACCGGATGGCGCGAATAGGAAGAGCGGAAATCCCCGTTCAACCAAAGCAATAGGACCGTGCAGGAAATCGGCGGAAGAGAACCGTTCGGCGACCACGTAGCAAGTCTCCATCAGCTTAAGAGCCCATTCGAAAGCGTTCGCGTAATTGAGGCCGCGGCCCACCACCACGGCTTGGGTCATCGTCGTGAAGTTCGCGGCTAGTTGCCTCACATATGGCTCAACTTCGAGTGCAGATGCGGCATACTCCGGAATGCGGAGGATATCGGATGTCGCAAGCTCCGCACCAAGGGCATGAGCAAGCAGATAAAACGCCAGCATTTGGCCGGTGTAAGTCTTCGTTGCGGCAACGCTTTGCTCCCGTCCGGCGCGAACAAGAATGACGTGTTCCGCAATGTTCGCGAGCGCGCTGCCGGGCTCATTGGTAATGCCGATGGTGACGGCTCCGGATTCGCGCGCCCGTTGTAAAACGAGGTTAGTATCGGTGGACGCGCCCGATTGCGATACTGCGACAACCAGGGCATCGCGGTAATCGAGAGTCTTGTTGTAGAGGGTTGCTACTGACGGCGCGGCGAGAGAAACGGGAATGCCGGTTGTGATCTCAATCAGGTAGCGGCCGAAGAGGGCGGCGTTATCGGAGGTGCCGCGCGCAACCAGGACAACCAACCGGGGACGGTTGCGCGAGAAGATTGCCTTCAGCCGTTCGGCGGTTCTCAATTCTTCCTGAAGAGTGCGAGTGAGAGCTTCCGGCTGCTGCCGGATCTCTTCCAACATTCGGGACATGGCTTAACTCTTAGCCTATGCGACAGCTTGCGCGAGTGTACGCGATGATTTCGCCGACATGACGTTGCGTATGCTCCGCAATATGGATCATGAGACCAATCGCGGTTGTTCGAATCCGATTTCGCCCCACGTAACGTGGGGAAGCGAATTGGTCCGGCGGGAAATTAAGAAGCACAGCGCGAGTTCGAGCGATTGCGTTGTGACATTGTGCCAATAGATCTTCTCTCGATTCACCCCTATCGATTTCCTCCGCCTCGAGGGCGGCTATCTGTTCGCGGTCGAGCGGCTTGTCCTCCAGATAGCTAGTGAGCCGATCTAAGCTCCCCGCAATGTGCCGCAGATGGAAGTAGGCGGAACGCGGGGGATCAAAATGTCCAAGATCTTCCTCCGCTTGTTCCAGCGCGAAAAGCACTGCGGCGATGGCGGGATCGCAGGGAAGCGCCCGCTCCCGCAGCCACGGTTCCGGCACTACGGCTTCAAGTAGCGGCGCAGGAAAGTGTAGACTTCGGCGCGGGACTCGCGGGCGAGCTTGGTATCGATGCGATTGAAGTGATGTCCGCCCGGCGCCGCTTCGTAAATTTTGGATTCGAACTGTTTACCCTCCGCCTTAAGCGCGGCAATCAGGTGGCGAACTTCCAGGACGTTGACATCTTCGTCGACCGTGTTCGAGTGGATGAGTAGCGGCGTCGCCAGCTTCGCGGCGTAAGTGTACGGCGAGCGCTTGAGATACTCCTTGACGTTGTCGTTCGCATCTTTCCCGATGCTCTCAGTAAAAATGGCCCGGTAGCTATCCGACTTATAGCCCATGCGCGCGACCAGATCGCTGACGGGAACCCCGGCATATGCGCAGGCGAAGGCTTCGGGATGCTGAAAAATGTTCATCAGCGTGATCATGCCGCCATGGCTCCAGCCGAGGATGCCCGTCCGTTTGGGATCGAGGAACTTGTAAGTGTCCAGCATCCACTCGCGTGCAAAAAAGACGTCATCGTTCTCGCGGCCGCCGTAATCGATCGCGCGGGAGTAACCTTGACCATACCCGGTGCTGCCGCGGTAATCGGGAGCGACCACGGTGTAGCCTTGCTCGATCAACTCACGGACGATGTGAGCGCCATTACCCTCCCCGCCGCTCAGGAAACTGCTGTGCACACCGCCATGAACATAGACCAGAAGCGGATGCTGCCGGGCACGGTCCAGGTTTTTCGGGATGAAGCTATAGGCGTAGACGATCATCGGATTGCCCGCGCCCTGGGCAGTGGGATTGCGCTCGCGAGCCGGGGCAAGACTCGTGTAGGAGAACTTGTCGACGGTAGCAACGTCACTCAGCTTGAGTTGCCACATCAGGTCATCGAGCTGCTTCAGAACTTCGTCGCTGGGCGTGGCTGCGGGGTTGTTTGCAGGCACGGCAGTCGTAGCGGCCCGTTGACCCGCGGCAGCTTGTGGCGCAGCTTGCCGGGGCGCCTCTTGGGCGAGAGCGAGAGTAGAAACGAGCAACAGAGTGAAACGCATTATTGGTCCCTGTGAGTTCTATTAGGATACCCAAGCGATAATTTCAATATGCGGACAGTGGAAGGAATACTGCGCGACGGGAAAATTGAATTGCTGGCGCCTCTCGACGCTCCCGAGGGTCAACGCGTGACAGTCACGCCAGTCGGTGCCCCCACGGCTGTCGACCTCCGCGAACGCGGGATCGATTTAGATCAAGCGGCCGACCTGCGGCGACGATTAGCTACCTTCGCAGAAGATTGGAATAGGCCCGAGATGTCAATCTACGATGATTTACCGTCGCGGTGACATCGTTTTGGTGTTGTTCCCGGATTCCAATCAGCGCACAGCGAAGAGACGCCCGGCTCTCGTGATTCAGGCCGACGGACTAGAAACTGGTTTACAGCATGTGGTCGTAGCAATGATCACCAGTCAATTGAATCGCATTGGACATCGAAGTAGAGTTGCCGCTGTCGCCGCAGACCGAGGCGGATTACTCATGGATTCGGTAATTATGACTAACAATCTCGCGACAATTCATCACTTCGAGATAGATCGGGTCATCGGACAGTTTGCCCGAATGGATTTGGTCGATACATCTTTACGTGCAACCCTCGGGTTGTAACGCGCTTTTTTACGGTTTTAAGTATTTGTCCAGGAACTTATAAACTTCCTCGCGCGAATCCCTGGCCAACCGTGTATCCAGTCGATTGAAGTAGTGTCCACCCGGCGCGTCCTCGTATACCTTGGATTCGAATTTCACTCCCGATGCTTTCAGCTCCGCGATCAGGTGGCGCACTTCCAAAATATTCACGTCTTCGTCGTTCGTGTTGCCATGCACCAGCAGAGGCACCTTCAGCGAGGAAGCATAGAAGTACGGCGAGCGCTTTTCGTATTCTTTGACGTTCTCGCTGGCATCTTTGCCCAGCATCGTGGAATAAATACGGCGATAGCCGTCGCCCTTGTAACCCATTCTTGCGATCAAGTCGCTTACGGGGACGCCGGCATAAGCAACCTGGTAAGCATCCGGATGCTGAAAGACGTTCATTAACGTGATAAATCCGCCGTGGCTCCATCCGATTACTCCGACGCGTTTAGGGTCCAGAAACGAATAGGTGGAAAGCGCCCACTCGCGAGCGTCGAATACATCGTCCACTTCGTAGCCACCGTAATCGATGGCATCGGAGTAAGCTTGACCGTAACCGGTACTGCCCCGATATTCCGGCGCCACGACACCGTAGCCGCGCGCGAGCAGTTCGCGAATCACCGCGGCGCAGTTAGCGCGTCCATCCGTCATGAAGTTGCTGTGAACGCCTTCATGGACGAAGACGATCAGCGGAATTCGGTGCGCGGCCGACGCGTTCTTCGGGAAGAACGTATATCCATAAAGGATCATCGGGTTGCCCGCGCCTTGGGCGGTAGGATTCTTTTCGCGAGCCTTGGCTTTGCCTGTATAGGTGAATTTGTCGAATCGGGCGATGTCGCCAAACTTCATTTGCCACTGCAGGTCGTCTATTGCCTTTAGCGTTTCCGCATTCTGGCCGTAGGCGGAAAGACTGAGAAGGAAAAGGGCAACCCCGGCCACCAATCGCATGAGATTGGGTAACTGTAGCACGCCGCTTTAGAACGGAATCAGAGGATGAGCTTCCGTGCCCACCCGGACGGCTTTCGTCACCGTATCGGCGCCGGGAAGATCCAGCAGGCGCGGTTTAATCAGGACCAGGATTTCCGATTCGTCGTTCTGCTTTGTATGAGTGCGGAAGAGGCGGCCCAGTAAGGGAATGTTGGAAAGACCGATGGTCCCACTGGTACTCCGGGACTGATTCTTAGAAGTAAGACCGGCAACCAACGCCCATTCGTCTTCGCGCAATCGGACGGCGGCGTTCAGCTTGCGGTTTGAGATCACGGGGTTGCCATTCACCACCTGCCCGGTAAGGAGCTTGTATTCACTCTCCACATCCAGTGAAACTTCTTCCATGCCGTGAATGTGTGGGGTGATCTTCAGCGTAATGCCAAGGTCTTCGAAGGTAAACGACGGAATTATTGAACTGTTGGTCTGCACAGCTGTCCCAGCCGTATAGCTTCCAGTCACGATCGGGTACCGATCTCCCAGATGAAACGTGGAAGCCTGCGCGTCGCCGGCCCGCAGTTCGGTTTTCAGCATGGTGCGGGAACGGCTGTCCGAAAAGTTGGCAAGCGCCTGCGCTTCGTTGATCGACAGGCTGTAAAGCGACAGGCTGTTGGGAAACAGACCGCGGTATGCGCCTTGCAGAATTCCCGTTGTCGTGGCCGTTGCCTGCGCAATGTAGTTGTAAGAGCGGCTGCCGAATGGAAACGGATTATTCGTGTTGGCGGGCAAGGATCCGGCGATGGCTCCTGAGATGGACCCGGAGCGCCCGGTAAACGCGACATTGATCATGTTCGGCAGATTGATGCCGTAGCTGATCATCTCGCTCCTTCGCACCTCTATCAATTGCACATCCACAATCACTTGAGGGCGATAGCTCAGCAAACTTTCAAAAAGCACCTGGGCGGGTATGACTTTCGAAATCCGATCGCGAATCACGACGGTGTTGCTTTTCGTATCCCAAGCAAGCTTCTGGAGATCCAGCGTTTGGCGCACAGCTTGGGCAATCTCGATCAACTCCTGCGAGGCCGTAGCCTGAGGAACGGGGATGCTGACCGTAATGTTCTGTTCCAGGTCGTTGCGCTTCGCTACGGTATCCTTCGCAACGATGACTACTGCGGAGGAGATGGGCGATGCAAACGACCCGGTCGCCGCTTCCAATGCATGGAGCGCTTCGCGGTAATCGGCCTGGTCGATGCGGAAGTGAAGTTGGGGGCCGCTCTGATACTCGGAATCGAAGACCGTGTCGATGCCGAACACGCGCGCCGCTTGCGTCCACACGGATTGATAATTGCCCTGTAGATCGAGATCGAAGCGACCGGCGCGAGCGCGGAGTTCGGGTGTGGCTGCCGGCTGCCTGGCTGCGGCAAACTCACGGGCTGTGAGGCTGTCAAAGTACTCCTCCGGCTCTATGATTACATCGGCATCGGTGTCAAGCGATGTGGACGACGCGGAGGGCGGTTCCACGTGGGATGCCATCATGGCTCGCGTTTGCAAAGCGGCTACCTTCGCGCGGTAATGGCGGTTGCCCGGCAGCACTATCCCATTAACCAGCCACAACCAG
>CAXSIG010000189.1:0-8744 GCA_964237255.1 uncultured Bryobacteraceae bacterium | reverse complement strand
GGATCGGTGTCCCCAGGCAATGGAACACTCCCGCTATTTTCCGGACTTTTCAGATGTGGCTACATACCGAGCCGGGCGGCGCTACTCCGGTCGCCAGTTTGGAATGGATTCTCACGGGCCTGTCTGTTGCCGTTGTGTTGATCGGCGTCAGCGTGGCTCGCTATTTCTACGGACATCGAGGCGGCGTTCCCCACACAGTCCAGCAGTTGGTTCGACCCCTACATGGTGTATTGGAGGAAGAATGGTATGTCGACACCGTGTACAACGCGGTCTTCGTGCGGGCGTTGGGGCGCGGTGGCGGCGGTCTGCTCAATAACTTCGATGTCCAAGTAATCGACCGTGGCGTGAACGGCGCGGGATTGGTCACACGCTTCGCCGGGCGCCTCTCTTGCTGGTGGGATGAGTGGGTCATCGACGGCTTCGTTCGCGTGTTTAGTTATTCGGTCCGCCTACTGTCTTATCCCATTCGCCTTCTGCAAACGGGTCGAGTACAAACGTATGCGATTTACCTGACAGCGGGAGTGGCCGCTTTCTTAGTCTTCCTCGCACTTACGCGATGACATTACCGCTACTCAGCATCATGCTGTTCCTTCCCTTGGTGGGGGTGCTCGCCTTGTTGCTCATCCCGAAGGAACAGATCCGAATCATCCGGCTATGGTCCTTCGCGGTGTCGCTCGCCACCTTCTCCATCTCGATGTTCGTGTTGGCGCGCTTCGATTCAACAGCCGGTGGCTTTCAGCTCTCTGAACGGGCGGCATGGATCCCGACGTTAGGCGTCTTCTATTCGGTAGGTGTCGATGGCATCAGCTTGCCGCTCATTCTTCTGACCACCGTATTGAGTCCTTTGGTGTTTCTCGCAAGTTGGAATGTGGACCAGAAGGTAAAGGCGTTTCACGCGCTGTTCTTGCTGATCGAAACCGCAACGATTGGTGTTTTCCTGGCGCTTGATGGATTCCTGTTCTACCTTTTCTTCGACTTGGTGCTGATCCCGATGTATTTCGTCATCGCGCTCTGGGGCGGCCCCCGCAGGCTCTACGCCTCGCTGAAGTTCTTCCTCTACACGCTCTGCGGGTCCGTTCTGATGCTGCTCGGACTCATCGGTCTGTACCTTGCGCACAATCGCCAGTTCGGTTTCCCGAGTTTTGAAATCGCGGAGTTGATGAAGACAACCTTGCCGTTTGCCGCCGAGCAGTGGATCTTTTGGGCTTTGTTCGCCGGCTTTGCGATTAAGATTCCGATGTTCCCGTTTCATACGTGGTTACCCGACGCTCACGTGGAAGCTCCCATGGCGGGATCGGTGATCCTGGCGAGCCTCCTATTAAAGCTCGGGACGTATGGGTTCCTCCGCTTCTCACTGCCTTTAGTCCCGCATGCGTCTTCAGACCAGACGGTGGTTCGCATCTTGCTGATCCTCTCGATTGTCGGGATCCTCTATGGAGCGCTGGTAAGCCTCATGCAGCGCGAATGGAAGCGGCTCATCGCGTACTCGTCGGTGAGCCACATGGGTTTCTGCACGTTGGGCATCTTTGCGCTGAATCCGATCGGGCTAGCCGGAAGCATACTGCAGCAGGTAAATCATGGAATCTCTACCGGCTTGCTCTTCCTGTTAGCAGGCATGATGTACGATCGCCGCGGAGCACGCGAAATTTCCGCCTACGGGGGCATCGCGGCTTCTATGCCGCGCTTCGCATTCATCTTCGGCGTCGCCGTATTCAGTTCCGCCGGGCTGCCGTTGTTGAATGGATTCGTCGGAGAGTTCGCCATCCTGCAAGGCGCATTTCAAGTAAGCCGGACATGGGCCGCTTTCGGCGTGGGTGGATTGGTCTTAGCAGCGGCTTACCTCCTGTGGCTCTATCAGCGCACCATGCTAGGACCGATCACTCAGGAAGAAAATCGAAACCTGCCGGATCTGAACACGCGTGAGATGGCCGTGCTGCTCCCGCTTGTCGCACTGGCGTTTGCTATCGGGCTGTATCCGAAACCGCTGTTCGACATGGTCCAGAAGCCGGTAGCGCAGCTTGTGGAGCGCGTCCACTCCAAGTGACATTCGCGCTCCTTCCGGAAATCCTGCTGGTGCTGTTTGCCTGCGCGCTCTTGTTTGTTCCAAGACAATGGGCGCTGGCGATCTTTTTTGCGGGCTTGGTGTTTACAGGGGTTGCACTCGCTCGCCAGTACGTTTGGGTGGGAGACACCAACGTTGTTGCGTTTAGTGGCGCGCTGATTGTTGACCGGTTTTCACTCTTTTTTGATGCTCTTTTCTTGATCACGGCAGCGCTAGTAGGGGCAGTGAGCGGTCCGGCGATCGCGCACGATTTCCCGGAGTACCTGAGCATCATGCTGCTTGCGCAGTCCGGGATGTTTTGTCTTGCCGGCGGGACGGATCTGATAACCATCTTTCTTGGTCTTGAATTGATGGCTTTGTCGTTCTACATCCTCGCCGGATTCAAACGTGAGGATCGCCGGTCGAGTGAAGCCGCATTGAAGTTCCTGATTCTTGGCGCGTTCTCAAGCGGGCTAGTGGTATATGGATTTTCGCTGCTTTTTGCGATCTCCGGTTCCACGCGACTCTCCGAGATTTCGAACCACGTATCCATCGATCCGTTGCTGCTGCTGGCGATTGGTACCGCTGGGGCCGGGTTGCTCTTCAAGATCGCGGCGGTGCCATTTCACATGTAGGCACCCGACGCTTACGAGGGTTCGCCAACACCCGCAGCGGCTTACCTTGCCGTGGCCTCGACGGCTGCATCTGTGGCCGTGCTGGTTCGGCTTTTATCAGGCCCGCTTGCATCCAGTCGAGCTTTGTGGGAGCCGGCGCTCTCGGTAGTCGCCGTCGCGACGCTCACGCTGGGAAATCTCGCGGCGATCGGGCAAAGCAATTTGAAACGATTGCTCGCCTACAGCTCTATCTCTCACGCCGGTTACTTGATTCTGGGACTGATTGCAGGCAATCCAACAGGTATTGCTGGCATTTCGATTTACCTCCTGACCTACGTGTTCATGACAGTCGGCGCGTTTGCCGTTGTGATCGCGACGGGCGAAGACATGGAGCACTTCAACGGCTTAGCGCACCGCAGTCCGTGGAGCGCGGCGCTGATGTTTATCTTTCTGCTTTCGCTTGCAGGCATTCCGCCGACTGCCGGATTTTTGGGGAAGTACTACATACTGCAATCGCTTGTCGAAACTGGACACTACTATCTGGCGGCGATCGGCACCCTCTATGTCATCGTGGCGCTTTATTACTACTTCCGGATCGTTCGGGCGATGTTCGGTCGCGATGCTACAGAAGTGCTTCCAGTATCCGGGATTGGTATGCGGATCGCGTTGGCATGCAGCGGAATTCTTACTCTCGTGATCGGCATTTATCCCGAGCCATTTCTACGATTGGTGCCACGATGATCGCGTTGGTTACCACCGTTGTTCTCGTTGGGGGAGTGCCGTTGATCGCGCTCTACCTCCAGCTTGTCGAACGAAAAGTTCTTGCCGATTTTCAGGTGCGCACCGGGCCGATGCGAACCGGTCCTTACGGTTTGCTTCAGCCGATTGCCGACGTTCTGAAGCTAGCGCTGAAGGAAGATCTCTCCCCCACCGAAGCCGACCGCTTCCTCTTCTTTATGGCTCCGGTATTCGCGGTCACCGCAGCTCTTGCCGCCTTTACGGTGCTTCCGCTCAGCGGGTCCATTGTTGTGATGGACGTCAACGTCGGGATTCTCGTGGTCACAGCGGCGGCGACGATCGGCGTACTTGGACTGATTGCTGGTGGCTGGTCTTCGAACAGCCACTACTCGCTGCTCGGTGCGCTGCGCAGCGCCGCCCAGTTGGTAAGCTTCGAGATCGCGCTCGGCTTCGCGATGCTCTCCGGGCTGATGATCGCGGGAACGCTTAGCTTAAAAGCGCTCGTGGAGGCTCAGCGGCAGCGGCACATCTGGTTTGCGTTCTCAAACTACGGCTTCATGTTGGTTCCTTTCGGCCTTTATCTGATCTCCATCACCGCCGAGGGCAATCGTGCGCCGTTCGATTTGCCCGAGGCCGAATCGGAACTGATCGGCGGCTACCATACCGAATACAGCGGGCTGCGATGGTCATTCTTCATGCTGTCCGAGTACGCCAACCTGCTGCTGGCGTGCGGCGTCGGCATCACGCTGTTTCTCGGCGGATGGCTACGCCCCTTCCCGAACACGTCGTGGCTCGCTTGGCCTCTGAACTCGGGAGCGCCGATGCTGCTGGGCGGATACATCGCGTTTGCTTGCTTGAACATGGCCCGGCGGCTCCGGCAGCGGGTCCAGCGACGGGTGCTGGCGGGCCTGGCCGCTCTGGTCTTCTTACTAGGAGCTTTGTTCCTGGTTCCGGCTGTAAGTGCACGGGCTTCGGCTACGTTCTGGTTTGTCGTGAAGCTAGCGGTGCTTGTCTACGGGATGATTTGGATTCGAGGAACTTTTCCTCGTCTCCGTTATGACCAATTGATGCGTCTTAGTTGGAAATTTCTTACTCCTATCGGAATCGCATCGTTGTTGATTAACGCGATCTTAGGTCTCCTTTAAACACTCCGCAACATCTTTCTCTTTCACCGCACCTTCGCGAATCATTTTCCAGTACGGCTCGGTGATATCGACGGTGCTGGCACCTTCGCCGATGCACGTGCCGCCATCGAGCACCAGATCTACGCGGCCGTCCATGGTTCCGAATACTTCGATGCCGCTGTGACATGTCGGGTGACCCGAGATGTTCGCGCTGGTCGAGATGACCGCGTGACCCAAGCGCTCGATAATCTGGTTCGCTACCGGTGACGGTGACTGCCGTACCGCTAACCGCCCCGTCCCACCCGTGACCTTTAGCGGCACTTTTGCGGCCGGGAGAATGATGGTCAACGGACCCGGCCAGAAGCGTCGCGCTAGTAGTGTGAAGCGCTTCGAGAGTTCTCGCGATAATTCTTCTACCATCATCATGTCGCTCACTAATAACGGTAGACTTCGGTTCGACTCGCGGCCTTTTGCCGCGAAGACCTGCGACACAGCTCGCAGGTTGAACGGGTCGGCGATTAACGTGTACAGCGCGTCGGTGGGGATTGCAACCACTTTGCCCCGGGTGATGGCTACTGCCGCCCGGTCTATTGCTTCCTCGGACGGCTTTTCCGAATCGATTTCGATGAGGTCGGTCGCCACCCCGTCAGAGTAGCATCGACTTCTAAGCTGTTGCGACTAAAGTTGCTTCTAATTTCGGATCGAAAGAATAACCGAAACCTCGAACGGAATGAATTACCTTGGGTGCCGTTGGATCCGCTTCAATCTTCTGCCTTAACCGTAGCACGTACACGTCGACTGTTCGGTCCGTAATCGCTCGGTCTTGGCCCCAGACTGCGTTCAATAATTGCTCGCGGCTGAACACAACGCCTGACCGGCTCATCAAAAATTCCAGTAGGCGGAACTCCGTTGCCGTAAGCGCGATCAGGTTGCCATTCAGCCGCACTTGGCAACTGCTGCGATCGAGTTCGACACCCGCTGCCTTTAATGCCCGTACAGGAGCTGTCTGGGAGCGAAACTGAAGCTTTATCCTCGCGATCACCTCCCGGATGAAGAATGGCTTCACGATGTAATCGTTCGCTCCGAGTTCCAAGCCGACGATGCGATCTGTCTCCGAAGCGCGTGCGGTGAGGAAGATGATCGGCACACTTGCCAACTCGGCGTCGTTGCGAATTCCTTTGCAGATATCGAGACCGTCGGAATCGGGGAGCATGATATCGAGCAGTACCAGATCCGGTCGAACGCGACGGCAAAGTTCCAGCGCGCCTTTGCCTGTTTGTGCGCCAGTCATGGAGAAACCTTCCTTCTCCAGGTTGTATTTCAGCAGTTGGAAGAGGTCGGCGTCGTCTTCGATCAGGAGGATTTTCTTCATGGCTGAAGCCAGCGTAACCCGTCTGATGTTACAGGACTGTTAAGGCTCGATGAAATCGCGGGGAAGTTCGAAGCGGTAACCGAAACCGCGTACGGTGACCAGGTACTGCGGATCGTCGGGCTGCGTTTCGATTTGCTCGCGTAGCCGCCGGATGTGGACATCTACGGTGCGCGGTGTGACGAAGCGCTGCTCGCCCCAGACTTCGTTGAGCAACTGCTCCCTCCCGTAGGCGCGGCCCGGGTGCGTTAGAAAGAATTCCAGGAGGCGGAACTCGGTGGACGTTAGTTCCAGTTCTCGGCCTGACATTAGCAATCGGTGTGCTGAGTGGTCGACTCGAAAGGGTCCGATTGCCGTCTCTGTCTTTATCTCTTCCGGCTGTTCGCGCCGTAAGTGAGCTTTGACGCGCGCCACGAGTTCTCGCGGACTGAACGGTTTGGTAATGTAGTCATCGCCGCCGAGTTCCAAACCGAGGACACGATCCACTTCGTCGGAGCGCGCGGTCAGGAATAGGACCGGTATGCGCACCAGCGTCGCCGTCTTTCGGATCTGGCGGCAGAGTTCGAAGCCATCGATATCGGGAAGCATGACGTCGAGAATGATGAGATCGGGCTTCCAGGTTTCTAACTCGCGAAGCGTCGCGGAGCCTCCTGGAAGGATGCGCGATTGAAAGCCGTTGCGCGTCAGGTTGTACTCCACCAACGCCGCAAGCTCTGCTTCGTCCTCTACGATGGCGATGCGCTTCGACATTAGTGCAGGATTTGGGGACGTGCCAAGCGCTGTCGCCAGTGATCGTTCAGGCGGATCAACGTGAATAGTGCGATGAACAGGAGCAGCGCCGCCCCGATGAAGTGCCATGTATGCGCCTTCAAGTAAGCCGTCGATTGTTCGCCCAGCGTTACGCCAAGCCATGCATCGCCACCGAATCGAAGCAGCCTTGCGAGCGCTACTACTAGAAGGAATGGACGCAAGCCCGTCTGGAGTGCGCCGGCTGAGACCACAAACAGCTTCAGCGGCAACGGTATCGGTAGCAGAGCGGGCACGAAGATCGTGACTAATCCGTAACGCTCGAACCAGGAACGAAACTTCCGGACGCGTTCTTTCGTGTCGGAGCGTTCCAGATACTTGCGGCCTCCACGGCGCGCGATGTGGAATAGGAGATAGTTGCCCCCTAGCGATCCCGCGATCGCCGCAGCACCGCTGAGATAAGCATTTTGCGGCTCCTTTACAGCAATCAGTATGAGCAGAGCATCCAGTCCTGTTGCTACAGGTATGCCTAGCGAATCGACAAATGCCAACACCAACAAGCCGAAAGGACCGAAGGCCACCAAGGCTTCGATGATCTTGTGGAACAAACATAGATGGTATCGCTATCGCATGAGCCCGATGTTCAGGGTTTGGACAGCGGGAGTGCCTTCGTCCTCGAACGTGATTGCGAAGTCATCCGCTTGGGTGTTCCGGTTGTTTCGCCAGTAGAGAGCTCCGAATACGATGGCCATAGCTCCAGCCAACTTTGCGAAGGAGACGGCGTTTCCCAGGATGCCGCGTTCCCAGACGGCGAACTGCACCACCACTAAATTCAGAAGGGCAGCGAATCCAAGGAAAGCCATGTTGAAGTTTGACTTGCCGGGCAAGTACGAGCACGTGAACGGCAGCTTTGCAAATCCGATGAGACAGATTTCCGTTAGGATTGTGGCAAGCAAGGCAAGAATGACGGAGTGAGCCGCCGGAACCAGCAACGCGCACGCGAACCATACGGGAAGCGCTCCCAACAAGAGGATTGATCGCCGGCCTGCGATTGTGGCGATGGTCGGATCCGGGAACGGAGTGATCCGGAAGATCCAATTGGCCCGCAATTCAAAAGGCAGGACAAATACGAGTCGCACACCAAGGACGGACAAGATCACTGTAACTAAAGTGGCGAACAACAACGGCACACCGAGACCCGACACCGCCGGTGCTTTTACTGCCGTCAATATGAACGCCAAGGCCAAGCCTAAATAGAGAGCCAACACAACGCGGTGCTGCTTGCTGCGCGTGAGCGTCCTGATGCTGAAGAGAACGATCGCGCTCTCCGCAAGATTTCCGAACCGTAGCGAGAAACGGGGAGAGCGCTTTGACGGAACGATGTCCGGCTGTTCGATGATGTCGCGGATCACGGTCCGGTATGTCATCGCGTAGCAAGCAGGCGCGAGCGGCACAACGATGGCCAAGGCCAGTTCGCATGTCCGAGCGAGCGGCTCAAACGCGAAGCGCACCGAACCGTTCAACAGTTCAAATAAGCCGAAGAACCAGTAGGACGGAATCCATGCGTACTGTACGCCACGCGGCGTGATGGGGGGAGCCAGAAAGTAGAACGCTATCGCGGAAGCGAACACGGCAACCTGCAGGAAGCCGGAAAGCCGGAGGAATGTCTGGCGCGGGAGCAACGCCGCCGCGATACTTTGAAGCGCAATCACGAAGCCCAATATGAAAGCCATTGCGGCAATCAACGTGACAATGGACGCGAACAGCGCTCTTGGACCCAGCACAGATGAGCAGGCCAGAAACGGCAGCGTACTGAATGCCGCAGTTAACATTCCCACTACGCTTACCAGCGCGGCAATCTTCGCAAGGGCAACGGTTCTGGTCTCCAACGGTAAGGGCGAGAGCGACAGTATGTCACGCCGGTCCGGGAAGAATGCATCCCAACTCAACACAGTGATCACGGAGGAGACCAGCATCGCCGTCGAGATGAGAAGGTGTTTCGCGTTCCATCCAACCACGCCCTTTATGGCTGTGGCAGCTCCCATGATCGAGAAGATCAGACTGATGGCGATCAGCAAAGCCGCGACTTGGCCTAGCCGCTTTTTCGCATC
>CAXSIG010000188.1:6506-8757 GCA_964237255.1 uncultured Bryobacteraceae bacterium | reverse complement strand
GACCACCTCGGAGCCTCGCTTGCTGTCAGGCTGTGTGCCGCACACAAGGATCTCGCTGGACTAATCCTGCAGCAGGGAGACGGCGACTTCGCCTCACGTGCTGCACGCGACAAGCGACATGCACAATACCATCCGCAACGCCAAAGCGGCTCTAGCTGAAAACGGCATTCTGGTGGTGAACGAGATCAGCGACAAGACCATGTTTGCGAGCCTGGTGTTTGGGTTGATCGATGGTTGGTCGCTGGCCGAGGATGATGCGATCCGCATTCCTGGGAGTCCGGGTTTGTGGCCCGCGGCCTGGCGCGACCTCCTCATTGCAGAAGGTTTCAAGACGGTCTGTTTTCCCGCGCAAGATGCGCACGGTCTGGGCCAACAGATCGTGGTGGGGGAAAGCGATGGCGTTACGCGTCAACATGTCCGCGAGAAGGCGCCGAAGCCGCCCCCTGCCCAGGATCAGCAAGCTTCTCTGCCGTTTTCTGAGCCAAGAGACTTGGGTCGGGTTGTCTCCCAAATACGCGATGCGTTGGCTCACGCACTCGGCACGGAGTCGGGCCAGGTGGATCCTGATATCGCGTTTTCGGATTACGGTGTCGATTCGATTCTGGGGGCAGACTTTGTTAGCCGTGTGAATGGCGTATTCGGGCTTAAGCTGAATACCACCATTCTTTTCGAGTACACGACGCTCGCAAGTTTGACCCGGCACATCACACACCAGATCGACAAAGACCCGCAGTGGAAAAAGGTGAGTAAGGCGTCGGTTCCGGAGGTTGCCGCCCCCGTATCAAGGCGCTCCGATATCGCGGTGATCGGGATGTCCGGTCAATTTCCCGGCGCTGATGATCCCGAGGCGTTTTGGGAAAATCTGCTGCAAGGCGTCGATGCGGTCGGCGAGTTGCCGTCTCGTTATCTGGGCCGCGAGGCTTTCAGTCGCCACAAAGCGCCGGGAGTGAGCTACTGCCGCTGGGGCGGGATACTGCCCGATAAAGATTGCTTTGACCCGTTGTTTTTCAATTTGTCGCCTCGCGAAGCGGAGTCGATGAATCCGCATCAGCGGCTGGTTATGCAGGAAAGCTGGAAGGCCTTGGAGGATGCCGGCTACAACCCGGCATCGCTCGCGGGGTCGCAAACCGGGATCTTTGTCGGGTCCGAGCCTACGGGATATCACCACGAGACCTTTACCGGGGCTTCCGAAGCGATCGTTGCCTCGCGGCTTTCGTATTATCTGAACTTCCGCGGACCCGCTCTCGCGGTGAATACGGGCTGCTCGTCTTCCGGCGTCGCGCTGCATCTGGCTTGCGAGAGTCTTCGCCATGGCGAATCGTGTTTGGCAATCGCGGGCGGTGTCTACGCCATGATGGGCGAGCAAATTCTCGTCGGGCTGTCGCAGGTTGACATGCTGTCCCGGACGGGCCGCTGCCATACTTTCGATGCCGCCGCCGACGGCATGGTGATGTCGGAGGGCATCGGCATGCTCGTCCTCAAACCTCTGGAAGACGCGGTGCGCGACGACGATCTAATCTACGGGGTGATTCGGGCGTCGGGGATGAACCAGGATGGAGCCAGTAACGGGATTACTGCGCCCAGCGCCCAGGCTCAAGAGGCGCTCATCGCCGATGTGTATCGCCGGTTCGGCATCGATCCGGAGACGATTACTTATGTCGAGGCGCATGGGACCGGCACAAAGTTGGGCGACCCAATCGAAGCAAACGCCCTAACGCATGCCTTTAAACAATTCACTGACAAAAAGCACTACTGCGCTCTCGGGAGCGCGAAAGCGCACATCGGGCATACGGCGGCAAGCGCGGCGGCGATCGGAATCATCAAAGTGTTGCTTTCCATGCGCCATCGGCGTCTGCCGGGTCTGTTGCATTTCGAGAGTCTAAACCCTTTGATCGACCTGGAGGATTCGGCGTTCGTCATTCACCGGTGCAACACGGCCTGGGAGAGTAGAGACGGGCAACCCTTGATTGCGGCACTGAGTTCGTTCGGCCATAGCGGCACGAATGTTCACTTAGTCATCGAATCGCCCGCCAGCACGGCATCCGCCCGGCGCCGATCGGAACACCTTTCGGAACACCTGGTGGTACTGTCGGCCAGGAATGAAGAGCGGCTGGTTGAGATGGCGGCCCGGTTACGCGCTTTTCTTGAGCGCGACGCCGCCGCCGCTTGCCTGCATCGCCTCGGCGACCCGGGCGCGACGGCGTGCAAACGCTTCGTTCGGCATGGTCGCGACTGTAGCCGCCGACGCCGG
>CAXSIG010000188.1:3475-6496 GCA_964237255.1 uncultured Bryobacteraceae bacterium | reverse complement strand
TGAGCGCGACGCCGCCGCCGATCTTGCTTCGATCGCCTATACGCTGCAGGTCGGCCGCGAGCCGATGGAGGAACGCGTTGCCTTCGTGGTCTGCAATCTCAATGATCTTTGTGAGCGGCTCCGATCCCTCGAAAATCAAGTCGCGCCGCAAATTCGAGTGTGGCGTGGACAGGCCGAGTCCAAACAGAAGCAGGGGCTAGAGCCCACGCGATATGTCGAAGCGGCTCAAGGTCTCGATCTCTGTGCGCAAGCGTGGGTGCAAGGGATGGCGGTCGATTGGGCCTCCTTTTATCCGGAGGGAGCGCCCCGCCGCGCGCGATTGCCCGTGTATCCATTCGCGCGCGAGAGGTATTGGGGACCCAAGCCGGCGCGGGCGTGCGCTAAACACGATGCTCTCCATCCCCTGGTCCATCGTAATGTCTCCGTCCTGGGAAGCCAGCGGTTCGCCTCGTCCTTCTCAGGCCGTGAGTTTTTCTTTGCCGATCACCGGATTGATGGCGAGCCGCTCCTACCTGGCGTGGCGTACATGGAGATGGCCCGCGCCGCATTTGTCGCCTCGCTGGATAATGCCGCCAGAGAAACACCAGTGCGGCTATCGGGTCTTGTGTGGCTTCGCCCATTGATACCGGGCCCGGAAGGCTGCCGGGTACAGATCGATCTGAAACCGGGCGTGGGCCCGGGTGCTCGCATTACCATTCGATCCGCGGATGAACTGGTCCATGTTCAGGGGAACGTGGACCAGGTTCCAGCGGCCGACTCCAAGGTTCTCGATCTTGCCGCTCTGCAGGCGCGTATTTCCGAGCGCGAGTTTTCAGCGGACGTTTGTTATGCAGCCTACGAACGTGTTGGGATCTCCTATGGACCCGCCCATCGTGGCCTAGCAGGCGTTCAGACGGCCCGATTTGGGAAAGGCGTTGAAGTACTCGCTCGCGTGAGTTTGGCCGCTGCGATAGCGGACACGGCGGATGACTATGTGCTGCATCCGGCTTTGCTGGACGCGGCGATGCAAGCGTCCATCGGACTGACCTTGCATGAGTCTACTGGTAACGAATTGGTTCAGCCGTTCGCCCCGTTCGCACTGGACGAAGCGACGATTTACGGCGCCTGCTCCACTTCAGGTTGGGTTTGGATTCGAGCCGCGAGTACGCCATCGCCCGACCACCACCGCTTCGACCTCACGCTGTGCGATGAAGCCGGACGGGTGCGGGTCTCGATGAAAGGACTGGCATCGCGCCCGGTCAAGAAGGGGCCCGAGGCAACGGCGACGGTCTTCTCGGGGAGTGAACATTGCCTAGTCGATCATGGCGGGATGCTGCCCGTTGCGGTTCATCCCGCGATGATCGGGCGGGCGGCCGCGTTGCGCGGTAAACCGCTTTCCGGATTGCTTCAGGTCGTCTGGCCGCAAGCATTTAGGATCGATGAACATGGGCCGTGTATCCACGTTGCCATCGCCGGCGATGAGGAGGCGCCCACTTTCGAGTTAGTGAGCGAGGGGATGGGTGAGCGAATCGTACACGCACAGGGCCGGGTTTGTTATGGGCCGCCTCCCAAAGTTTCGGCGATTGCATGGCGAGACGTGGAGGCGCGGTGTTTCTCCTCGCTCGATCGCGCTGAATGCGATCGCGTGATGCGGCACACTCATCGCGAAAGCTTACTGAGTATTGAATCCCTGGCGTGCGGTGATGGAGAAGCCTTAGCCATGCTGCAACAGCCCGCTGTGTCGGATGACTGGGGGGCCGACGTCGCGGCGCCCCCCGCCATGGTGAACGGGGCAATCCTGGCCGCCGTCATCCTGGCTATGACGGAAGACAAGCGGGACCGGCTTCCCATGCCATTTAGCCTCGAGGCCATGTGGATGTATCGCGCAATTCCCGACCGCGCCGTGGCTTACGTAAAGCGGCTGCGCGAGAGCGCTGGCGCCGAACAGGTTGAAAAATTCGACGTGACGATTGCGGATCCCGATGGTGAGGTACTCGCGGCACTGCGCGGTTTGACTTTTGTATTTCCGCAAGCCGCGGTATTTTTGCAAGTTGCGGCGCAGGATCGTCTCGTATATGCGAAGCCCGCGTGGACACCGTGTCAGCTTGAGGCAAGCGGGTCCGGCTCCGAGATGTCTCCGGTATTTCTCCTGGCAGCCGAAGCGAGGCACTTGCGAGACGGTTTGTCAAAATACTGGCCAACCGCGCGTGTGGCGGTGCTGGACGGCGCTGGCGCGGCGGCGAAGCTTCAGCAAGCACTAGACTTGACGAAGCAGATCCTGGTGGAAGGGCGACGGGACCGCCGTACGCTTTTGTTCCTCGTGCCGGAGAACGCCTGGGATTCGGCTTACGCGGGGTTGTCCGGATGGTTCAAATCCCTTCGCCACGAACAACCCTGGGTTAGTGCCAAGGTAGTGCGTTATCACGACCGCGATCGGGTCCTCGGAGCGGTTGCCGCCGAATGCGCGGGCGAAGACGGAGATGTTGATATCCGCTATGACGCGCACGGGAATCGCGAGGTCTTACGGCTACAGGAACTGACGCCCGCACCCGGCACGGGAGCGGTTATTGCGGCCGGGGATGTCGTTTGGATTACTGGTGGTCTAGGAGGTGTTGGCCGAGTGCTCGCGCGCGACCTGGCGGCGCGAGGGGCCAAGGTGGTATTGACGGGACGCAAAGCGGCCGAAGCGGTAGAACCGGAATTGCTGGCGAGTCTTGGAGAAGCGATCGCGTACCTGCCTGGAGATATCGCCGATCCGGCTATTGCGTATTCCCTCGCTCACGCTGTGGTCAAGAAGCACGGCCGGCTCGACGTTGTGGTGCACTGCGCGGGCGTTATTCGCGATGCCCTGATCGAACACAAAACAGCCGCGCACTTGGCGGAGGTCTTGCGTCCGAAGATCGATGGCGTCCTGGCGCTGGATGACGCGACGCGCGATCTCCCGCTGAAATTCTTCGTTCTTTGCTCGTCGATTGCCGGCATAACCGGTAATCCAGGGCAGGCGGATTATGCGGCTGCGAATGCCTTCCTCGACGTGTTTGC
>CAXSIG010000188.1:2586-3465 GCA_964237255.1 uncultured Bryobacteraceae bacterium | reverse complement strand
CCGGCGAACGCAATCGACGGGTGCGCGAAGGTCTGCGGCATGGCCGCACTGTGAGCATGGCGTCTCCTCTCTGGCGTGATGGCGGAATGCGCATGAACGCCGAAATGCAGGCGTTGATGAGCCGGGTTACAGGCATGTCCGCCATGACCAGCGAGGAGGGCGTTGCCGCGTTCGATTCTGTTTTGCGTTCGGATGGGGATCACGTGGTTGTAGCCTGCGGAGACGCGGCGCACATACGGGCACAACTGCCGGTTTACACCCAGGCCCGAGGCACCGCTAGTGCGCGGCAGGCGGAGAGGGCGTCCGATGACCTCCTCGATCAGGTGGGGGCCAGGCTGGTTGAGATCGTCGCAAGAGTGCAGAAAATCCCGCCCGAGAAGATTCGGTTGAAGCGGGATCTGGCCGACTATGGTTTCGATTCCATCGGATTTATGGCTCTGGCCAATGCCATAGATGATGCCTTCGGCTTGGCGCTGATGCCGACACTGTTCTTTGAGACGCCCAATTTGGCGGCGCTTACAGCGCATTTGGCAGAGCAACATGGCGCGGTGCTAAAGCAGGTTTGTGCAGCGGAACCCATGGCCCATGCCGATCCCGTGTCAAACGAGGCACACGCCGAGCCCCTGAATTCCGGCCCCGAGCCCATCGCGATTATCGGCATGAGCGGCCGTTTCCCCGGCAGCCCCGATCTTGATACTTTCTGGCGCCATCTGGAGGCGAACGACGATCTAATTACGGAAGTACCCGCCGATCGCTGGGATTGGCGGGCCTTCTATGGCGATCCGCTAAAGGTGCCGGGCAAGACGAAGGCAAAGTGGGGCGGCTTCATTCCGGATGTAGACCAGTTCGATCCGCTATTTTTCAAGATTTCGCCGCACG
>CAXSIG010000188.1:896-2576 GCA_964237255.1 uncultured Bryobacteraceae bacterium | reverse complement strand
TGGATCCGCAACTGCGAATTTTGCTGGAGACTACGTGGACTGCGATTGAAGATGCGGGTTATGCTCCCAGCGCCCTCTCGGGTACGCGGACCGGTGTCTTTGTGGGCGTAACTACAAGCGACTACAAACAAGCATGGAGCCGGCTTGAGGATTCGGGCAACTCATCCATGCTGTTCTCGTTCGCGTTGCCCAATCGGATTTCCTATCTGCTGAATTTCCACGGGCCGAGCGAGCCCGTCGACACCGCATGTTCGAGTTCGCTGGCGGCGATTCATCGCGCGGTGGAAAGCATAGGGCAAGGGAGCAGCGACCTGGCTTTGGCCGGTGGCGTAAATGTCATTCTCAGTCCCCACATCGCGATTGCGTCGAGTGAGGCGGGGATGCTGTCCGAAGCGGGTCGTTGCCAAACCTTTGACGCCGGCGCGGACGGTTATGTTCGCAGCGAAGGCGTCGGCGTCGTGTTGTTGAAGCCCCTCCGTCGAGCGTTGGCAGATAACGATCGAATCTATGGTCTGATTCGGGGGAGCGCGGAGAATCACGGCGGCAAAGCCAGCACACCGACAGCGCCCAATCCGGTGGCACAGCAGGCGCTGCTTGTAGATGCCTACACGCGGGCGGGAATCGATCCGCGGACGGTGAGCTACGTCGAAGTGCACGGGACCGGTACGAAGCTGGGTGATCCGATCGAGTTCAACGGGCTGCGGGGGGCTTTCAACAAGCTCTATCAAGAACGAGGGCTGCCGGTCCCGAAGGAGGCCCATTGCACCCTCGGATCGGTGAAGACCAATATCGGTCATGCGGAGGCGGCGGCTGGAATCGCGGGGTTTATCAAGGTGCTGTTAATGATGCAGCATCGCGTTGTGCCCGGCAATTGTCATTTGAGAACGCAAAATCCGTATCTGAAAACGGAGGGGACGCCCTTTCGGCTGGCCCGCGATACCGAGGCTTGGGAATCGTTGCGGGATGAGCGAGGACGCGCTGTGCCGCGCCGGGCCGGGGTAAGCAGTTTCGGCGTTGGGGGCACCAATGTCCACGTAGTACTAGAGGAGTTCGATGAGCCGACCGAACCGGCTCAGGCCGACGGCGATCCTGCAGTCATCGTATTGTCTGCGCGAACCGAGGACCAGTTGCGCGTGTCCGCGGCCAGATTGCTCGGGTATCTGCATGGCTCGCTGGTATTACATGAGCTGGCCTATACTTTGCAGGTTGGGCGCGAGGCCATGGCGGCGCGCCTCGCGTTTGTTGCATCCTCGTTGCCCGATGTGGAAGCCGTCCTGCGATGTTATCTCGTTGGCGGTGGAGGAACCGGCTGTTTCCAGTCCGGCCGCGCACCGAGCGACCCTGACGAAGAGGCGATGGGCATAGATCCATCGGCTCTTCCGCTTGAGGATGTAGCATCTGCGTGGGCGCGTGGGGCGAAAGTGGATTGGTCTGCCTGGTATCGAGGCCGAACGCCGCGTCGGTTGCGGCTGCCGACTTACCCCTTCGCGCGGGAGCGGTATTGGTTGCCGGTCAGCGGTGCGGAGCCGCTGCACCAAAGCGCGCCGGAGGATACTCAGTTCCTCTATCTCCCGGGTTGGAAACACTGTCGTGCTGTCTCGCTAGTTTTGCAAACGCCAAACCGGGTGGTTGTCGTGTCGCCCGCTCGGACCGCAAAGCCGGCCAAGGCCATACGAGCCG
>CAXSIG010000188.1:0-886 GCA_964237255.1 uncultured Bryobacteraceae bacterium | reverse complement strand
CTTTGCTGTCACGGTCACGGATGAAACGCGTGAATTAAGCCCAGGCGAGTGGACCTGTGGACGGGACGATCGCGATGGAGTTTCCCGTTGCTTAGCTGCGGCGGGAGATGTCGATGGCTTCGTGTTTATTTCGGATTTCGACACATCACTGACGTTAAAGGATGCGGGTTGGCGTCAGAGCGCACTGGAGCATGAAACGCAACTCTTGCGATTGGCTCAAACCTTGGCTCGCCGGCAGCCGGCTTCCACCATGCACGGCTATGTGGTCCGCCTTGGCGATGAGGCGGGGGCGAACGCGCACGGAGGGGGACTCGCAGGCTTGGTGTACGCGATTGCCCAGGGCAGCAATCGGTTCGCGTTGCGGAATGTCGAAGTGCCCATGCTCGATCTCGACGATGCGCACTCTCGGGATCTGGTGCTGGACGCGCTTTGGCGCGAGCCTGCGTCCGACCGCGGAGAACTTGTGCGTTTGTCGGCGGTGGGAAGGGATGAGCAGGTTTTCCTGCCGTGGGAAGGCACGCTTCCGGATGGACTGTCTGCGATTCGGCAGGGTGGCGTCTATGTCCTGATTGGCGGGAGCGGCACGGTTGGGCGCGTATTGACACGCTATTTGCTGACGCGTTACGGAGCGCGCGTGATTTGGGTAGGACGCAGCCCCGAGAGCGCCGTCTCTGCATACCTGGATGAGGCGGCTCAGTATGGAGAGCGGCCACTGTATCTGCAGGCCGACGCGACGTCGGCCGCGGAGATGAAGCAAGTAGCTGGCACAGTCTCGGAGAGTTTGCCGGCTGTGCACGGCGTGATCTTCTCCGCGGTGACCTTCGATCCGGAAAACGCCGCCTTATCAAGCACCGAAGAAGCTTTCACAGCAGTGGCGCGAGTGAAA